>NZ_DATMGG010000203.1:0-4061 GCF_035555815.1 Sphingomonas sp. | reverse complement strand
GGATCGACCTTTTCCTTCATGTCGCCAGGCAGAAAGCCCAGTTTTTCACCGGCCTCGACGGCCGGGCGCGACAGGATCAGCCGCTGGACGCTGCCGGTGATCAGCTGCGACACCGCCTGCGCCACCGCGATATAGGTCTTGCCGGTGCCCGCCGGCCCCAGCGCGAAGATCATGTCGTTGGCGACCAGCTCGCGCATGTAATGCGTCTGGGCGATGGTGCGCGGCACGATCGTCTTCTTGCGCGTGCGGATCATGATCGGCGGCGGCGCCGAGCGGTCGGCGCGAACGATGCCGTCCAGCGTCGGTTCGGCGGCCAGCCCGATCACCGCGTCGACCATGCCGGGGTCGATGTCCTGCCCCTGGAGCAGCCGTGCGTGGAGCCCGCCGAGCACGTCGCGCGCCAGCGCCACCGCCTCCGCCGATCCCTCGAGCTGCACCCGGTTGCCGCGCGCGGTGATGTACACGCCCAGCCGGTTCTCCAGCGCGACCAGATTGGTATCATATTCGCCGAACAATCGCGGCAGCAGCTCGGGGCGGTCGAACGTCACTTCGGCGCGGCTGCGGTCGCCGGACTGCGCGGGCACGGGCTTGCGGCTCATGGAACTCCTTGCCGGATGGCGGAGGGAACGGGACAGAGCGCGACGACCGCCCGGCTGGACGGGACGCGCATCGATGGGCTGTGAAAGGGGGCGGGGAAGGCTGCGGTGGGACGCTGCATCACTGACCCGGATTGTGCCAGACTCCCGCCGCCGAGGAAAGCGGGAATGATGCCGCCGGCCTCAGGCGGCCGCCCTGACCCGCGCCATTCCGCCCAGCGAATTGGGCCCGGCGCTGACGATGTCGACGTCGACGATATCGCCGATGGCAGCGTCGGTGATCAGGTGGACCGATTGCAGCCACGGCGACTTGCCGAGCATCTGGCCGGGCAGCTTGCCCTTGCGCTCGACCAGCAGCGCGCAGGCGCGGCCGACCGTCGCGGCGTTGAACGCCGCCTGATCGCGATTGAGCGCGGCCTGCAGCCGTTGCAGCCGATCGTCCATCACCTCGGCCGGCACCGCGCCGTCCATCTCCGCCGCCGGGGTGCCGGGGCGCGGTGAATATTTGAAGCTGAACGCCTGGGCATAGCCGACCGCGTCGACCAGGTTCAGCGTCTCCGCGAATTCGGCGTCGGTTTCGCCGGGGAAGCCGACGATGAAATCGCCCGACAGCGCGATATCGGGCCGCGCGGCGCGGACCCGGTCAAGGATGCGCAGATAGGAATCGCGGCTGTGGCTGCGGTTCATCGCCCTGAGCACGCGGTCGCTGCCCGCCTGCACCGGCAGGTGGAGGAACGGCATCAGGCTCTCGACGTCGCGGTGCGCGTCGATCAGGCCCTGCGTCATGTCGTTGGGGTGGCTGGTGGTGTAGCGGATGCGCTCCAGCCCGACGATCCGATCGAGCGCGCGGATCAGCGAGTCGAGGCCCTGCCCCTCGTCCTTGCCCCACGCATTGACGTTCTGGCCGAGCAGCGTGATCTCGCGCGCGCCGGCATCGACCAGCGCCTTCGCCTCATCGACGATCGCGTCGAACGGGCGGCTGATCTCCGCGCCGCGCGTATAGGGCACGACGCAATAGGTGCAGAATTTGTCGCACCCTTCCTGCACCGTCAGGAACGCCGAGGGACCGACGCGGCGGCGCGCGGGGAGCGCGGCGAACTTGCTGGCGGCGGGCATGTCGGTGTCGAGCGCGGGGACGCCCGCCGCCGCCTTCGCCACCAGATCGGGCAGGTTGTGATACGCCTGCGGGCCGACGACGATGTCGACCTTGGCGCGCGCGACGATCTCCGCCCCTTCCGCCTGCGCGACGCAACCGGCGACGGCGATCATCGGGCTGCGCCCCAGCGCACCGGCGTGTTTGCGCAACCGGCCGATGTCAGAATAGACCTTTTCGGTCGCCTTCTCGCGGATGTGGCAGGTGTTGAGCACGACGACGTCGGCCTGGTTGGCATCGTCGGTGGCGGTCATGCCCTGGTCGCCGAGCAATTCGGCCATGCGTTCGCCGTCATAGACGTTCATCTGGCAGCCGAACGACTTGACGTGGAAGGTTTTCGGAGCGGTCATCCGCGGGGCCTTTAGCGCGAACCGGGCGCCATCGCCAGCGAGGGGCCTTCGCGGAGGCGAACGGTCGCGTCGCGCAGGGCAAGCCAATCGTCCCACATCCGCTCCAGCCGCTTGCCGTGGCCCGGCGCGACACGGGTGGCGACGATTCGCTCCGCCAGCCAGAGATGGTCGAACGCCGCCCACTCACCGGCGATCTGCCGCAGGTTCCACGCCACCGCCGGCGTCACCTCGTCCAGCAGGATTCGCTCGATCTGATCGATCCCGTACGGACTGGCGGCAAGGGTGCGCGCGTCCGCCTCGCGCAACAGCGACACGTCGGTGTCCAGGAACAGATCGGCCAGCGCCGACCAGACCGGCGCGCGCCGCGCCTTCTCACCTTGGTCAAGCTCGGGCAGGGAGGCCGCCGAACTCCGTGCGGTATAGCGGACCGGCGCGACGTCGTAGCGGAACGGGCGGAGCGGCGCGCCGAGCGTGGCGACCAGCGCCTCCTCGATCCGGCGGCGGCTCTCGGCGGCGATGGCCTTTCGCCCCGGAAAGTCGCGCGGATCGAACGGTTCGAGGAAATGCACCTTGAGCGGAAAGCTGCCGCGCCGCGCCAACAGCCGCCGCGCGTTGTCGATGCCCGATTCGACGCCGATCCACGCCACCTCGTCCGCCATCGCGCCGTAATCGAGCATCACCGGCTGGACCAGCACCCCCGGCGGCGGCGGTTCGAGCACGCGCAGCATCGGCGTCTTGAACGGCAGCAGCGACCGGCCATCGGTGGTGGTGCCCTCGGGAAACACGGTGACCGACCAATTGTCGGCCAGCGCGTCGCGCAACTGGTTGATCTGCTCGGCCACCCCCATCCGGTCCTCGCGACTGACGAACACCGTGCGGTTGATCCGCGCGAGCCAGCCGATCACCGGGGTGCGCGCCAGTTCCGCCTTGGCGACGAACGCCGATCCGCTGGCGCCGGCGATCGCCAGGATATCGATCCAGCTCAGGTGATTGGAGATGTAGAATACGTCGCGTTTCAGCGGAACGCCGATCCGCGTCGCCCGCGCCCCGGCGAACCGCGCCGCCCAGCCGAGATAGATCCGCGGCCACGGCGAACCGATCCGCACCAGCCGCCACAGATAATGGAGCGGCACGCACAGCAGCAGCGCCAGCGCCAGCAATCCCGCGCGCGCGCCGAGCCGGCACCAGCCGAGCGCGTCGATGCGCGGCGGATGCCCCTCCGCTATGTCGCTGCGCTGCTGCTGCGTGAGGCCCAAGCCCTAGCCCTTGCGGTCGAGGCTGACCCCGTAGAGCTCCATGCGGTGATCGACCAGGCGGAAACCGAGCCGCTCCGCGATCTGCTTCTGGAGCAGTTCCAGTTCCGGATCGACGAATTCGATCACGCGCCCGGTCTCGACGTCGATCAGATGGTCGTGGTGCGCCTCGGGCGCGGGCTCGTAGCGCGCGCGGCCGTCGCCGAAATCGTGACGGTCGAGGATACCGGCCTCCTCGAACAGGCGGACGGTGCGATAGACCGTCGCGATCGAGATGCCCGGATCGATCGACGAGGCACGCTCGTAGACCTTTTCCACGTCGGGATGGTCCTCCGCCTCGGAGAGGACACGCGCGATCACCTTGCGCTGCTCGGTGATACGCAGGCCCTTTTCATGACAAAGGGCTTCGAGGTCGATCTTGCGCGCCATGGGCTCGATGTAGGCCGAAACACGGCGGGGGAAAAGGGCAACCGACTCGCAATAAGCGCGACGCGGCCCGCCCCTCCCCGATCGGGAGGGGCGGGCCGGACAATCAGCGGGTCTTGCGGCGCTTGGTGCCCAGGCCGATCTTCTTCGCCAGCGTGCGGCGCTGTTCGGCATAGTTGGGCGCGACCATCGGATAATCGGCAGGCAGGCCCCATTTGGCGCGATAATCGTCCGGCGTCATCTGATAATGAGTCATCAGGTGGCGCTTGAGCATCTTGAGCTT
>NZ_DATMGG010000202.1:0-1813 GCF_035555815.1 Sphingomonas sp. | reverse complement strand
CAGGCAGTACGGTTCGCGCCGGGACGCGGTCCCGGCGCGATTCAATCAGCGAGAGCGCTTACAATGACTCAAATTGTTCTTACTAAAGTGAACAAGCATTACGGCGGCATGCAGCACGCCGTCAAGGATATCGACCTGACGATCGCCGACAAGGAATTCATTTGTCTGGTGGGGCCGTCGGGGTGCGGCAAGTCCACGACCCTGCGCATGATCGCGGGCCTGGAAGAAATCAGCGGCGGCGAGATCCGCATCGGCGATCGGGTGGTCAATGACCTGCCGCCGCGGGATCGCGACGTGGCGATGGTGTTTCAGAATTACGCGTTGTACCTGCACATGACGGTGTACGACAACCTGGCGTTCGGGCTGCGCAACAAAAAGGTGCCCGAGCCGAAGATCAAAGAGGCGATCGACCGCGCGGCGGCGATCCTGGGGCTGGGCGAGCTGATGCAGCGCAAGCCTCGCCAGTTGTCGGGCGGCCAGCAGCAGCGGGTGGCGCTGGGTCGGTGCATCGTGCGCAACCCGAAGGTGTTTCTGTTCGACGAGCCGTTGTCGAACCTGGACGCGAAGCTGCGCACGCAGATGCGTCTGGAGATCAAGCGGCTGCGCGAGCGGGTGCCCACGACGTCGGTGTTCGTGACGCACGACCAGGTCGAGGCGATGACGCTGGGCGACCGGGTGGTGATCATGAAAGACGGGTACATCCAGCAATGCGGCACGCCGCTGCAGGTGTACGGCGAACCGGACAACAAATTCGTGGCGGGGTTCATCGGGGCGCCGTCGATGAATTTCTTCGAAGTGACGATCCAGGGCGAGGGCGATGCGCTGTACGCGGTCAATGCGACGCTGCGCGCGAAGGTGGCCGACCGGCACAAGGCGGCGCTGGCGTCGTGGAAGGACCGCAAGGTGATCCTGGGGGCGCGTCCGGAGCACCTGCGGGTGGCGTCCGAGGGCGCGTCGGACACGATCGGCAAGGTGACGGTCGACGTGATCGAGCAGCTGGGTTCGGAGATCGTGCTCGAGACGCGCGCGGGCGACGAGCCCCTGACGGTGGCGCGGGTCGATCCGCAGTCCACGCTGGCCTCGGGCGATGTGGTGACCCTGGCGATACTGTCCGAGCAACTGCGCTTCTTCGACCCCCAGACCGAGAAGGCGATCCGCTGACTCCTGCTTTTCGTCCCGGCGGCGCCGCCGCCGCCCGGTCCACGGCATTGCGCAGCGGTCTCGCCGTCGGCGCGGCCGCCCGCTGTAGAACGCTTCCCTGATACGGCATGCAACCCATCGCCCGCGCGCGGGCGATGGGTTGCATGCCGACCGCGTCAGGCGTAAGGTTCGGGAACGAATCTATTTGGCGGGGTGGCCACATGTATCTGAAGGATATGGCGCGGGTGATACGCAGCAAGAATGCCGGACCCCGCTGCACGACCCTGGACATCATGTTCTCGACGGATGCCGACTACCGGCGCGTCGCAGCCGCCGGCGCCATCAATGCCGCCTTGATCGGGGATTTGTATGGCGTCGCGCAATCGCGCGTGAAGATCATCGAATACCCGCTTTGCCGGGCCATAAAGATCGTTTTCCCGCGCCAGATCACCGCGGGCGATCCGGGCGATCGGGATGTTTATGGCGCGCAACAGCATGCGCGCTTGTTCGGAGTCGAAGTATGAGCGCGTCCGGGCGTATCCTGAAGGAGTTTTCGGGCGCCGGCGCGCGCCGCCCGCTGCGATTGCTGGGCGCGTCGGGGCAGCTCGGCTACGGCATTCCCACGGCGGCGTTCGACGCGGGGCTTGCGCGCAAGCCTGATTTGATCGGCTGC
>NZ_DATMGG010000201.1:0-4089 GCF_035555815.1 Sphingomonas sp. | reverse complement strand
GAACCGGTGGCGCCGGTGCGATAGCGCGCCGCGCGGTCGGCGACGACGCGCAGGTCGCCCGTCGATCCCCACGGATTGGGGGTAGCGATGCCGCCGAAGGGGGTCAGCGACAGATTGGCGGGCAGCCAGCCGATCCCGCCGTCGTCGCCCGCCTCATAGCGCGCGGCGGGCACCCAGCGGCCGCGCGTGATCGCGGCGAGATCGGTGGTGACGATTCCGGTCAGCGCCATCGTCATACCGCGCGCATCGCCTGGAAGCGCGCCTCCACCGCATCGGTATCGGCAACCCAGCAATAGCCGCCGAACGCCGCCAGCGCATGGTTGTGACGGTCGGCCGTCGTCGCGGCGCAGGCGTCGCCGACGCAGGTGACGACAAAGCCGCGGTCGGCGGCGTCGCGCACCGCCATGTCGACGCACTGGTCGGTCATGATCCCGGCGACGACGAGATGGGTGACGCCTAGGTTGCGCAGCACATAGTCGATATTGGTCGAGTTGAAGACGCCCGACGAGGTCTTGGGCAGCAATATCTCGTCCTCGCCCACCGCGAGCTCGGGCACCGGAAGCGCCAGCGGATCGTCGGGCCCCACGTGCAGCGGCGTCATCTTGTGGTCGAGCGATCGGTCGCGCCCGTCGCGGGTGAGGCTGCGGATGATCGTGTGGATCACCTCGATCCCGCCGGCGCGCGCGGCCGCGAGCAGGCGGGCCTGGTTGGGGATGGCCCGCGCGGCGACGTCGCGGTGAAAGGGATGGTCTGCGTCCCAGTCGGGGTGCCCCGGATTGCGCCCCGGTTCGAGCCATATCCGCTGCATGTCGACCAGCAGCAGGGCGGTCGCCGACGGCGGATAGGGGTCGTCGCGGCGAATGGCGGGACGCAGGATCGTCATGGGGCGGGTTCATCCACGGTTACGGCATTGGCGCTGCGCAGCTTTTCGAGATCGGCGACGCGCCGTTCCATCACGCGCTTTTCGCGCACGACGGCATGGGCGACGAGCGCCTCCATCTGCGCCACGGCGGGGGCCAGCGAATCATAGGGCGAATCGACCTCGACCGAGGCGATGATGACGACATCGGCGAACTCGGCGACGGGGGACATCCACGGATCGGTGAACAGGATGACGTGCGCGCCGCGCGCTTCGGCCTGGCGCGCGAATTCGACGACGTCGGTCTGGTAGCGGCGATAATCGAACACGATCAGCGTGTCGCGCCGGCTGATATCGACCAGCCGGTCGAAGCTTTCGAGCGTCAGCGGCGATATCGAATGCACGTCCGAGCGCAATTGCAGCAGATAGCCCGCCAGCATCCCGGCGACGTGCCGGCTGAAGCGGCCGCCGACCAGCGTCACGCCGCCCTTGGCCCCCATGATCAGGTCGACCGCGCGGTCATAGGGTTCGGGCACCGCCGCCTCGGTCGCGTCGCGCAGCTTCTGGGTGACCGACGCCATGTAGCGATTGACGATCGCATCATGCTCGTCCCCCGCCTGCTTGGTTTCCAGCATCATCAGCGGCGATCGCAGCCGCGCCTCGACATCCTCGAGCAGGGCGGCCTGGAAAGCGGCGAAATTCTCGAACCCGAATTTGGTGACGAAACGCGCCACGGTCGGGTCGCTGACGCCTGCGCGCTTGGCAAGGCTCGACGCGCTGCCGAGCCCGGCCACCGGATAGTCGGCGAGCAGCAGCTGGACGATGCGGGATTCCGACCTTGTCAGGCTGACGTCGCTGCTGCCCAGCATATCGCGGATCGGCATCCGTTCGGTCTTTTGCGTGTCGTTCGCCATAGCGCCCTTTTCCCTAAAGCTCGTCCCGCCGCGACGCGACAGGCGCCACGGCCCTTTCGTCCGAAAGGCCATGCGGTCGACGATAAGGCATGTTGCGGGATGACGCGATAGGCGTCAGGGGCAGGCGAACCGCGCGTTTCACGGCGCGGCCGCTTCGGGGGCAAGGATCGCCGCCAGGCGCCGCGCCCACGCGTCGATCTGCGCGTCGTCCGCCAGTTCGTCGTTGCGGATTTCGATCAGCACGGCGGGGATGCCGCGGTCGTCGCCGTGGACCAGTATCGCATAATCCTCCTGCCGACTGACCGAATAAGGCTGGTTGACGCCGATATGGAGCGACGCATCCGCGGCCAGTCGCGCGACCAGCCGCTCGCCCAGCGCCGCCGCGCGGCCGAACAGGATGCCGGCGTGCCAGGGCCGGGCATGGCCCAGAAACACCGGATTGAAACTGTGGATCGCGACCAGGATGGCAGGCGATCCGGCGGCGACCTGCGCATCGATCAGCGCACCGATCGCGTTCTGATAAGGCGTGAAGATCCGCGCCTGCCGCAGCGCGCGCTCGACCGCGTCCAGACCGTCGTTCGCCGGGATGGGCGTTCCTTCCGACCAGGCGACGATCGACCCTTCCCCTTCGGGCGGGCGATTGAGATCGATCAGCAGGCGCGAATAGGTGCCGAGCAGGGCGGGGGCGTCGAGCAGCGCAGACAGCCGGCGGGTAACCGCCGCGGCGCCGATGTCCCAGGCGATATGACGATCGAGGTCGGCCGGACCCAGCCCCAGCCCGTTGTAACAGGCTGGAATATGGTTCGACGCATGTTCGCACAGCAGAATGACGGGCGAACGTCCGGACGGGTTGACCCATTCCACCGGATCCGGCCAGTCCGACAGGTTCGGCGCGGTCAGATTGTCCATAATGTCTCCGGCCTGTCGCTCATGCCCGTTCGCTTCGATGTCATTAGACATATGACATAAATACAGTCAATGGCAATATATGTAAAATATCAAACATCATGAACCACACGGCTCAGCCAGTCGCAGCGGAGGGCTTGCGACGGCGCAGGATCAGATGGACGAGCGCGAGCAGCGCCGTGGTGGTCAGCCCGGCCCAAGCCTGCGAGGCGAGGCCGGGCGTCGCCAGCATCGACGCGATCACCCCCACCATCGCTGCGATCACGACCGGCCCGGTCGCGCGCGGCAACCGGCTTTCGCCGCCGCGGCGGACGAATCCCATATGCGCGAGGACGAGCATCAGATAGACGATCAGCATCACCATGCCGGTCGCGTTGACCAGCATCGCGAACAGCCGCTCGGCCGACAGGACCGACGCCAGTACCGCCAGCGCTGCGGCGCCCGACCCGGCGAGGATCGCGCGCACCGGAACGCCGCGCGTTCCTGCCTTGCCGAAGAATGCCGGCGCCTCGCCCTTCGCGGCGAGCGCCATCAGCACGCGCGAGCAGACATAGACGCCCGAATTCATGCACGACAGCACCGCAACGATGATCACGGCGTTCATGACCAGCGACACGCCGGGCGCGCCGACGGCGGCGAGCGCCATGGCGAAGGGCGACGCGCCGGGACGAATCTGGGTCCACGGCACGATCGCGACGATCAGCAGCATCGACAGCAGATAGAAGAGCGCCACGCGGATGATCAGCGTCGTCGTCAGCCGCGCGATCACCGGCCCAGGCTCGTGCGCGTCGGCGGCGGCGATAGTGATGATCTCCGCTCCGACCAGCGCCAGGATCACCGCGGTCACGCCCGAAAAAACCGATGCCGCGCCGAAGGGCGCGAAGCCGCCATGGGCATAGAGGGGCGCGGGGATGCCGCCGCCGCCGAGCATGCCCCTGCCGACCGCGAACGCCGCGACGCCAATGCACAGGATGATCGCGGCCACCGTGATCCCCGACAGCCAGAATTCGGATTCGCCGAAGGCGCGAACAGACAGGAGGTTGAGCGCGGTCATCGCAGCGACGAGCAGCAGCCCGACCTGCCACGCCTCCGCGTTCGGCAGCCAGGTGACGATGATGCTGGCGCCGGCCAGCCCCTCCAACGCGATCGCCAGCGCCCAGAATATCCAGTAGAGCCAGCCGGCGACGAAGCCCGCGCCGTCGCCGAGGCTGATGCGGATATGTTCGGTGAACGATCCCGCGCCCGGCGCCGCGAGCGCCATGTCGGCGAGCATCCGCATCACCAGCAGGATGAGGACGCCGGCGATGGCATAGCTGACGACGATCGCCGGGCCGGTCGCGGCGATCGCGGCGCTGCTGCCGACGAACAATCCCGACCCGATGATCCCGCCGATCGAGATCATGCTGACAT
>NZ_DATMGG010000200.1:0-22940 GCF_035555815.1 Sphingomonas sp. | reverse complement strand
AGCTGCTGCTGCGCGGCATAGGCGGTACGCTGGGCGTCGAGCGCGGTGAGGAACGAATCGACCCCGGCGCGGAACCGCGCATCCGACAGCCGCGCCGCCACCGTCGCCGCATCCGCGCGCGCGGTCTGGGCGGCGACCTGTTCACCGATCCGGCCGCGCTGCGCCAGCGCATCCGCCACTTCGCGGAAGGCGGTCTGCACGGTCTTTTCATAGGTGGCGACCGCCGCCTGCTGCGATGCCCTGGCATAGGCGAGGTTGCCCGCGCGCCGACCACCGTCGAAGATCGGCAGCGACGCCGCCGGCGACGCCGAATAGGTGAAGCTGCCGCTGCCGAACAGGCCCGACAGGCCGGTACTGATCGTCCCGATCAACCCGGTCAGCGAGATCGTCGGGAAAAAGGCGGCACGCGCCGCGCCGATATTGGCATTCTCCGCGATCAGCTGATGCTCGGCGCGCAGCACGTCGGGCCGGCGCAGCAGCACCTCCGACGACAGATCGGACGGCAGCGCATCGCGCGTCACCGGCTCGGTGCCCAGACTGTCGGGCAGCATCGCATCGGGCACGGTGGTGCCGGCGAGCAGGTTAAGCGCGTTGTGATCCTGCGCGACGCGGGTTTCCAGCGCGGCGATGTCGTTGCGCGCGGCCTGATAGTTGGTCTCGGCCTGACGGACCTCCAGCTCCGATCCGACGCCGATGCGGAACTGCTCGCGCGTCAGGTTGAGCGTCTGCTCGAACGTCTTCAGCGTCTCTCGCGACAGGCTGAGCTGCTCTCGGTCGGACGCCAGGGTCAGCCAGCTGGTCGCGATCTCCGCGATCAGACTGATCCGGGCCGATCGCTGCGCCTCTTCGCTGGCGAACGCCTGTTCCTGCGCCGCGCGGGTCAGGTTGCGGACGCGGCCGAACAGGTCGACCTCATAGGCCGACAGGCCGGCGGTGACCGAATAGCTCTCGATATCGCCGCCACCCGGCGCCCCGGTGGCGCTGTTGGTGTAGGTGCCGCTGGCCCCGACCGTCGCGGTCGGGAACAAATCGGCGCGCTGGGTGCGCAGCAGCGCCCGCGCCTGAAGCACGTTGGCCGCCGCGACGCGCAGGTCGCGATTGTTCTCCAGCCCGGTCGCGATCACCTGTTGCAGGCGCGGATCGAGGAAGAACTCGCGCCACCCGATCGCGGTGATATCGCGGGCGTCGGTCGCCGCCGGCGGATACACTCCGCCTTCGGGCAGCGTCGCGGGGGCGGCGCCTTCCGGGCGGACATAGGCGGGCGCGAAATTGCAGCCGGCCAGCGTGGTCGCGCCGATCAGCAGCGCGAAGAGGGGCTTCTTCATCGTATTCAGGCTCCGTGCGGCGCGCTGGCGCCCGCGGAAGGGGGAAGGCGATCGGGGCCGGTGGTCGACGCCGGCGCATCGGACGGATCCTCATGGCCGTGCCGGAACATCCGGCTGACCACCACGAAGAACATCGGCACGAAGAAGATCGCCAGGACGGTGGCGGAGAACATGCCGCCCACCACCGCGCGGCCGATCGCGTTCTGGCCGCCGGCGCCCGCGCCGGTGGAGATCGCCAGCGGCATCACGCCAAAGATGAACGCAAGGCTGGTCATCAGGATCGGACGCAGCCGCAGCCGCGCCGCCTCCACCGCTGCCTCGAACCGGTTCATCCCGTCGCGCACCCGTTCCTCCGCGAATTCGACGATCAGGATCGCGTTCTTCGCCGAAACGCCGATCGTCGTGATCAGGCCGACCTGGAGGTAGATGTCGTTGTTGAGCCCGGTGATCCACGCGGCCAGCAGCGCGCCGATCACGCCGAGCGGCACCACGAGGATGACCGCGATCGGCACCGACCAGCTTTCGTACAGCGCGGCGAGGCACAGGAACACGATCAGCAGCGACAGCGCGTAGAGCGCCGGCGCC
Source organism: Sphingomonas sp. (assembly GCF_035555815.1). GTDB lineage: Bacteria > Pseudomonadota > Alphaproteobacteria > Sphingomonadales > Sphingomonadaceae > Sphingomonas. The sequence continues at coordinate 21,030 of NZ_DATMGG010000200.1, read as the reverse complement.
TGCCCGCCGGACAACTGCTCCTCATAGGACAGGCCGGTCCATTCCAGCCCCGTGCCGGGCGGCAGCTTGCCCTGGATTTCGGACATCGCCGCCATCGCGGTGCCGGAGCTGACGCCGGGCGCGGGCGCGCCCTGAATCTGCATCGCCGGCTGGCCGTTGTAGCGGGTGAGCTGCACCGGCGCCTTTATCCAGTTGATCGTGGCGAACGCCGAAAAGGGCGCCATCGCGCCATTGGCGCCACGCACGTAGAAGTTGGCGAAATCCTCTGGCGACTGGCGATAGGGCTCGTCCGCCTGCAGGTAGACGCGCTTGACCCGGCCGCGATCGATGAAGTCGTTGACATAGGCGCCGCCCCACGCGCTCGAAATCGCGCTGTTGATCGACGCGAGATCGAGCCCGAGCGCGCCCGCCTTGTCCTGATCGATGTCGATCTTCAGCTGAGGGGCGTCGTCAAGGCTGAGCGGCCGCACCTGCGACACGCGCTGTTCCTGCATCGCCATGCCCAGCATCATGTTGCGCTTTTGCAGGAGCTGATCATGGCCGGCGTTGGCGCGGTCGACCAGCCACAGATCGAAACCGGTGGCGTTGCCCAGTTCCTGCACCGCGGGGGGCACCAGCGCAAAGATCATCGCGTCCTTGTACTGGGAAAACGGCCCCATCGCCCGGCCGGCGATCGCCTGCGCCTTGTTTTCCGCGCCCTTGCGGTCGGCCCACGGCTTCAGCTTGATGAACGCCAGGCCGGCGTTCTGCCCCTGCCCGGCGAACGAGAAGCCGCTGATCGTGAACACGCCTTCGACATTGGCCTTGTCGGCCATGAAGTGATCGCGGACCACGCTGAGCGCGCGTTCGGTGCGCGGCAGAGTCGCGCCCGCCGGCCCCTGGGTCATCGCGATCAGCGTGCCCTGGTCTTCGTCGGGCAGGAACCCGGTCGGCAGGCGCAGGAACACAAAGGCGAGACCGCCGATGATCAGCAGGTACACCAGCGCCGAACGCCCCCAGCCCCGTGTCACCCGGCGGACACCGCCCTGATACCGGTCCGTGCCGCGATCGAAGCGATCGTTGAACCAGCGGAAGAACCGCGCCAGCGGGCCGTTGCTTTCGTGCTTCGACGGATCGTGCGGCTTGAGGATGGTGGCGCACAGCGCAGGCGTCAGGATCAGCGCGACCATCACCGACAGCACCATCGCCGAGACGATCGTGATCGAGAACTGGCGATAGATCACACCGGTCGACCCACCAAAGAACGCCATCGGCAGGAACACCGCCGACAGCACCAGGCCGATCCCGATCAGCGCGCCGCTGATCTCATCCATCGATTTGCGCGCCGCCTCCTTGGGCGACAGCCCTTCGGTCTGGATCAGCCGCTCGACGTTCTCGACCACGACGATGGCATCGTCGACCAGCAGGCCGATCGCCAGCACCATGCCGAACAGCGTCAGCGTGTTGATCGAGTAACCGGCGACCGCCATCACCCCAAAGGTGCCGAGCAGCACCACCGGCACGGCGATGGTCGGGATCAGCGTCGCGCGCCAGTTCTGCAGGAACAGGAACATGACGAGGAACACCAGCACCACCGCCTCGATCAGCGTGTGGATGACCTGTTCGACCGACAGCCGCACGAACGGCGTACTGTCATAGGGATAGATGACCTTGACGTCGGCGGGAAAGGTCTGGGCGATATCTGCGACCGCCGCCTTGACCGCGTCGACCGTGGTCAGCGCGTTCGCGCCTGCGGCCAGCCGCACGCCGAAGCCCGACGCCGGATGACCATTGTATTTGGTGTCGAACCCATAGATTTCCGCGCCCAGCTCGACCCGCGCGACGTCGCGCAGCCGCACGACGGCGCCGTCGGTGGTGCTGCGCAGCCGGATGTTGCCGAACTGATCGGGCGTCTGGAGCCGCGACTGGACCGACACCGTCGCGTTCAGCTCCTGATCCTTCGAAGCCGGGAGCGCACCGATCTGGCCAGCCGAAACCTGCGCGTTCTGCGCCTGGATCGCGGCGGTCACGTCGGCGATCGCCAGACCGTAGTTCTGCATCTTGATCGGATCGATCCAGACGCGCATCGCATATTGCGCGCCGAAGACCATCAGCTCACCGACACCGTTGACCCGGCTGATCGGGTCCTGAAGCCGCGAGACGACCATGTCGGACAGATCGTTCGCGCTGTGCGAGCCGTCTTCCGAATAGAGGCCGACGATCAACAGAAAATTGGCGGCGGACTTGGCCACCTGAACGCCCTGCCGCTGCACTTCCTGCGGCAGCAGCGGGGTCGCCGCCTGGACCTTGTTCTGCACCTGCACCTGGGCGATGTCGGCGTTGGTGCCCTGTTCGAAGGTGATGGTGATCGTCACCGTGCCCGCCGACGACGACGAGGACGAGAAATAGCGCAGGTTGTCGATGCCGCGCAGCTGCTGCTCGATCACCTGGGTGGTGGTGCGCTCGACCGTTTCGGCGTCGGCACCGGGATAGTTGGCGGTGACAGTCACGCTGGGCGGCGCGATCTCCGGGAACTGCGCGATTGGCAGCGACCGGATGGCAAGCGCGCCGGCCAGCATCAGGATGATGGCGATGACCCATGCGAAGATGGGCCGGTCGATGAAATAGCGGGCCATCGCGGCTTACTTCGCCTGCGCCGCGGGTTGCTGCTGGGCGGGCGCGCCCTCCTGCGGGGCCTGATACGGCTTGCCCTTCACCGGCGTGCCGGGCTGCAGGTTCTGGGCGCCCTCCACCACCAGCTTGTCGCCCGGCTTGAGCCCGGCGGTGACCAGCCAGTCGCGGCCAACCGTGCGCGGCGCGGTCAGGCTGCGCTGTTCCAGCTTGCCGTCGGCGCCGATCACCAGCGCGGTCGGACCGCCCTTTTCATCGCGCGACACCGCGCGCTGCGAAACCAGGATGCCGCGCGACTTGGTGCCTTCCACCATTTCGGCGCGGGCGAACATCCCCGGCAGCAACAGGCCGCCGGGATTGGGGAACACCGCGCGGATCACCTGGCTGCCGGTCGTCGGATCGACTGTCACGTCCGTGAACTTCAGCGTCCCTTCCTGCGGGTAGCTGGACCCGTTCTCCAGCTTCAGCCGCACACGGGCGCCCCCGCTGGCGCGGGTCAGCTCCCCGCCCATCATCTGCTGGCGCAGGCTCAGCACGTCGCTGCTCGACTGCTGGATATCGACAAAGATCGGATCGAGCCGCTGGATCGTCGCCAGCGCCGCCGCCTGCGAGGCGGAAACCAGCGCCCCAGTGGTGAAAGCCGAACGGCCGATCCGGCCCGAGATCGGCGCGCGGATCGTGGTGCGGCCCAGATCGATTTCCGCGGCGCGCAGCGCGGCCTGCTGCGCGGCGACATCGGCACGGGCCTGTTGCGCGCTGGCCAACGCGTTTTCGGTATCCTGGCGCGAAATCGCGTTGATGCGGACCAGTTCGCCATAGCGGCGGGCCAGCGCCTCGCTGGCGGCGATGCCGGCGCGCGCGCGGGCGAGCGCGGCGCGCGCACTGGCGACCTGCGCCTGATAGGGGGCGGGATCGATGCGATAGAGCGCCTGCCCCGCGCGGACCATGTCGCCCTCCTCGAACAGCCGCGCCTGGATGATGCCGTTGACCTGCGGGCGCACGTCGGACGATTCATACGCGCTGGTCCGCCCGGGCAATTCGGTGCTCAGCGTGACCGGCTCCTCACGGACGGTGACGTAGCTGACTTCAGGCGGGCCGGCCGGCGGCTGTTGCTGCTGCGAACCGCTGCCGCAGGCGCTGAGGATCACCGCCAGGGTCAGCGCTGTCGTAATTTTTTTCATGCAATCACCGGCCGCTTGTATATGTGTGAGTGATCGTTCACTCACACTTTCGGCGGGGCGTATATGAACCGACGCCCGGATTGGCAATAGGAGAGCAGGCAGAAATGGAGACGGGGACGCCGTTACCACCACCCAACCGGACTCAGGCCCGCCGCACCCACCTTGTCACCACCGCGCGCGCGTTGTTCATCGAAAACGGGTTCCACAGGACCGGCATGGCGCAGATCGCCGCCGCATCGGGCATCAAGGTCGGGCAGATCTATCGCGATTTCCGCAGCAAGGACGATCTGATCGTCGACATCTGCGAGCGCGACCTGGCGGCATGGCTGGACGAGGAGGTGCTCGATCGCGCCGTCGAAGCGGGCGACATGCCGGCGGTGCGCGGCTGGATCGACCGGCTGTTGCTGAGCGACAAGCCCGCCGATGACGGCCAGCTGATGCTGGAGATCATGGCCGAAACCGGCCGGAACGACCGAATCGCCGGGCTGAACCAGTCGTGCGAGGAGCGGATTCGCCGCAACCTGTCGACCGCGCTGAACGCCATCGACCCGCGCGAAAGCCGCGCCGTGGAACATGACACGCTGATCGATTTCATCATGGCGGTCGGCGTCGGGATGATGATGCGGCGCGCGCTCAATCCCGACATGAACGTCGAGCGGCTCGATCGCTATATCCTGGACATCGTCAACCAGCGGATCGACCAGGCCGTGCCATCGCCCGCCGAGGCGGCGCCGCGCGAATATGCATGAGGGAAACCGGCCCCGCGCGCCGCAAGTGACACGCGGGGCCGGCAGGGTCGGTTACTCGCGGTCCTGCCCGGTCCCGCGGGTGCCGGGGCGCAGCCGCACCGGTTCGGGCGAGACGGCGCCGCGCTGCGGCATCGCGTCGGCCTGGAAGCGCGACAGCGCGGTGTCGCTGTTGGCCAGCGCATAGACCAGCACCGCGACCTCGATCGCCGCCTTGCGCAGATCGGGCTCGTACAGCTTCTCATAGGTGTCGAAGTTGGTGTGGTGGGTATAGGCGCCGTAGCCGAACGGATCCTGCATCAGCCCGATCGCCGGCAGCCCGGCGACCGCGAACGAGCCATTGTCCGACCCGCCGAGCGTGCGCGAGTTCGACGCGATCGCGCCGGCGAAGCCCCAGTCCTTGAACCCGGCCATCGTCGCCCCGACGAACGCCGCGGCATCCGCCGGCCCGAACACCGATGCGCCACGCGGAATGCCGGTGCCCGAATCGAGGTTCACATAGGCGGTGAGCTTGGCGAAATCGGCCTTGGGCGCCTCGACGCTGCCGAAATGCTGCGCGACATAGGCCTGCGAGCCGAAGATCCCCTGCTCCTCGCCCGACCACAATCCGACCCGGACGGTGCGCCGCATCGGCAGCCCGCTCGCCTTCAGCAGGCGGATCGCCTCCATCATCACCGCCGATCCGGCGCCGTTGTCGGTGGCGCCGGTGCCGGCGGCCCAGCTGTCATAATGCCCGCCGAGCATCACCACCTCGTCCGCCTTGTCGCTTCCGGGAAGCTCGGCCAGGACATTGTGGTTGGTGCGCCCTTCGGGGTGGTAGCTGTTCTGCACGTTCAGCCGCATCCGCACCGCCGTGCCGTCCTCCAGCACGCGCGCCATCCGCCCATAATCGGCGTTGGCGATCATCACCGCCGGCACCTGACGCACCTCGCCATAGCTGCTGACGCTCTGCACGCGCAGCCCTTCCTGCGGCTCGCCGCTGTCGAGGATGCGTGCCGCCGCGCCATTATCGAGCAGGAACTGGGCGACGATGGCGTCGATCTCGTCGGCCGACAGCTGACCGGGGGGCAAGGGCGCGGGCGCCTCGGTCGGGCGCCGGCCGGGGCGGTTGCCCGACGCGAACGCCGCCATGTCCGCATCGCTGCGCCGCAGCGTCGTCGGCGTGAAGTCGCGGGCGGGAGTGGCGGCGCGGCCGACCAGCACCGCGGCGCCGCGCACCTTGGCCTTCATCGTGTCGAGATAGGCGTCCAGTTCAGCGCGGGTCGGCATCTTTCGCGCGGCCGGCGCCTCGGGCTTGGCGGTCCAGCTTGCCGGATCGGGCGAGGCGGCGGCGGCGCGCACCGTCACCGGCCCCAGCCCCGGCGGCAGCAGCAGTACGGCGTTGGCGTTGACCAGCCCCGCCGTCGACGGGCTCCACGGCAGCGCACGGGCGTTGATCGGCGCCTGGTACGGCCCGACCACGCTCGCCTCGACCAGCTGATTGCTCCAGCCCTGATGACCGAAATCCCAGGTTTCGAGATGGACGTTCTGGAGGCCCCAGCCCTTCATCGTCCGCACCGCCCAATCCTGCGCCGCGCGCAACTGGGGCGACGCGGTCAGGCGCGGACCGTGGACGTCGGTGATCTGATGCAGCAACGCCATGATCTGGGAATCGCTGGCGTCCTTCGCCTCAAGCCGGGCGCGAACCTCCGCCGGGGTCAGCGGCGCCTGCGCCGCCTGTTGCGCCTGGGCAGGCACGACCGCCCCACTCGCGATGCCACAGGCCGACAGCAATGCGGCCGTGGCCAGAAAACGATGCTTCAAGATCCATTCCCCCAACTCCCGGACCGGCCCAACCCGTTCCGTGCGATGCTAGGCGATTTGGCAGGCAAAGCGGCGCCCCGCAAGTCGCACGCCGATCGTTTCTGGCCAGGATCGGGCATGAATCCGCCCCAGCCAGAATCGCGCTGTGGCAGGGGCCGCTGTTCAGATCTCTTCCTTCAACCGGGCGACCATCATCGTCTGGACGCCGTTCAGCGACCCTTCGACGTCGCGCGCCCACATGTCGCGATCGACCCGGATGTCGTATTTGCGGAGTTTCGAGGTGCCCCCGCCCATCAGCGCGCCCAACGCGTTGCCGACCGCCTCCGACCGCTTGTAGCCGGCGGTGCGCGCGTCGGTCATCGCGGTGATCGCGTCGGTATCGATCATCAACGGCGCGCGCACTTCGAAGCGCATCCGGTTCTGCATGTCGGTCACGCCCGGCTTCGCCTTTGGCGTCATCAGCCACAATTGAGTCGCGATCGGGCGGATCGCGATCGCCGCTTTCGCCTTCGTGCGCGCGGTGCTGCGCAGCATCCGCAGCGGCACCTTGTTGTTGTTCGCCAGTTCGGCGAAATCGACGACCGCGCGAAAGCCGAGCACGGCGGCGCCGCTTTCGTCCATCAGGCCTGTTCCCTGGGCGGCAGCATCGCGGTGCCGAACCCGCCGAACGATCCGGCCCCGGTATAGGCGATGTCCTGCGTCGGCAGGAAATAGAAGTTCATGCCGCGCGGCGCGAAGAACAGCGAGTTGACCCCGCGATGGCCGTCGATCTTGCTGCCGCTCGGCTTGCCGCCGTCCTGGAGTTTCGCGAAATTGGTGTAGTTGCGCGCTGCATCCGTGGACACGACCTCGATCCCGGCGGCGGTCAGGTCGGCGACCAGCCGGCGATAGAGGCGGTCGGTGATCGCCTGCATCTGATCGGCGCCGGGGCCGTCGAGCCGGACCATCATCTTGGACGATGCCTTGCCGGCGCTGGCGCTGGTGTCGCTGTCGATCACGAACTGGACTTGGAAGAACGGGATGACGACCTTGCGCACCCCCTTGGCCGAACCGGGCTTGTTGACCCAGATCAGCGATGCGGCGTCCCCAGCGTGATCGGCCTCCGGCGCGAAGCTCACCGGCTTGGCGACCTTCGGATATTGCTCCGCATGCGCCGTGGTCCCGCTGGCCAGCAGCGCGGACAGCAACAGGATCGTGGTGGCTTTCGGCTTCATGACGTCCCCCCTTGGAATAGGGGGGCGGTCTACCCGTGGCGGCGGCCAGCCGCCTCCCCCGGAACAGGGGGGCCGGGGGCGCGACCGGGGCCGGGGCCGGAGCCGGGGCCGGATCGGGCCTGTCAGACCAGCCCGCGCCGCACCGCCTCCACCGCCGCCTCCGCCCGCGTACCGATATCGAGCTTGCGATAGATGGTCTTGAGGTAGCCGGACACCGTCGATTCGCTCAGTCCCAGCGCACCGGCCGCTTCCGCCACCTTCAGCCCGCGTCCGATCAGGCGCAGGACATCGGTTTCGCGCGCGGTGAGCTGGGGCGCGGCGGGCTGGCCGGTCATGAAGGTGGCATGGCTGCGGAAATGCGCCAGGATGCGCTGCGCCATCGCCGGCGATATCGGACTTTCGCCACGCTCCATGCCGCGAAGCCGGCGCACGAGATCGTCCGGCTCGTGATCCTTGAGCAGATAGCCGTGCGCGCCCGCCGCCATCGCCGCCATCAGGTGATCGTCGCTATCGAACAACGTCGCCACCACCGGCCGCGATCCCGGCAGCGCGGCCAGCATATCGCGGATGAAATCGACGCCCGACCCGTCGGGCAGGCCCAGGTCGACCAGCGCGAGGACGGCGTCGCCCGATCGCTCCCCCGCCGCCCTTTGCGCCGCCAGCCAGCGCCGCGCCTCCGCCAGCGTGGCGGCGCTTGCCAGCGCGGCGCCGGGAAAGGCCCGGCCGGCCAATCCGGTCAGCCATGCGCGCGTCCCGGGCACATCCTCGACGATCAGGACGGTGCGGGTCTGCCGGTGGTCGGAAATCGCCTGTCTCCCCGCCCCGGTGCATAGCCGCCCGCGGCGCGCGCACCACCCCCGAAACAGGGGCCCCGGATAGGCGTGGACAAAATACGGCGCCCCGGCCACAGAGTCCGCCGATGGGGGCAATGGCGGTCGAGGGCGACGACAGGCCGATCGGGCGACCGCAACGTCGGCTGCTCGAGCTGTCGCTGCTGTCGCTGCTCGCGATCGTCATCGCGCTGATCACCACGCTGCACCTGCCGATCGCCGACATCAAGGTCGAGCGGTACGACAACGCCCGCATCATCCTGACGACCGGCGACGAAAAGGTCGTGCTGCCGCGCGAGACGCCGCTGCGCCTGATCCGCGCGGACGGCGTGGCGCTGCCGTTGCGCATCGACGCGCTGATCGACGGGATCGGCGCCAGAGGCGACCGCGCGGCGAAACGGGCCTGGTGGAGCCAGCGCGGAGCGATCGCGGCGGCGCTGCATTCGGGCCCGGTCGCGCTGCGCTTCGCCGATGGCCGGCGCGCCACCGCCACGATCCGCCCGCGCCGGCTGAGCGACCTGACCGGCGGATTCTGGGCGGCGCTCGCCACCGGATTCGCCGCGCTGCTGTGCGGGACGTGGGTGCTGGTCCTGCGGCCGCGCAACAGCGCCGCGCGAACCTTCGCGGTGATGAGCCTGGGGCTGTTCGGGGTCGGCTGTACCCTGGCGGCCGGCCACGACCCGCTGCTGCTGGGGGAGCATTATCGCTGGCTGATGCTGCTCAATCACGCCTGCGCGCTGGCGTTCGCCGCCGCGATCCTGATCCTGTTCTGCCGGTTTCCGACGCCGATCCTTGGCGCTGGATGGACTCGCGCGATCGGCCTGGGTTGTGCGCTGGTCGTCGGTTCCGACGCCCTCGATCTGTCGGGCGACGCGATCCAGACGCTGTTCGCGGCGATCGCCGTCGCCTTCGCGCTGTTCGTGCTGCTGCTGGCCGCTCAGGCATGGGCGGTGCGCGACAATCCGGTTGGCGCGGCGGCGATGCGGCTGATCGGATTTTCCGCGATCCTGTCGTCCGCGCTGTTCGTCGGGGCGGTGATCCTGCCGATGCTGATCGCCGGCGCGCCGCTGGTCAGCGAAGCGATCGCACTGCCGCTGCTGTTGATCATCTATGGCGGTCTGGGCGCGGCGATCGCCCGCACCCGGCTATTCTCCGTCGACGGATGGGCGTTCGGCCTGCTGCTGTCGGTCTGCGCGGCGATCGCGGTGACCGCCGCGGACGTCGCCATTCTGGCGACGGCCGCTGGATCGCGCGATGCGGTGCTGCCGTTCGCGATCGCCGCTGTGTGCCTGATCTACCTGCCGCTGCGCCTGGCGATCTCTCGACAGGCCGCGCGCCGCCGCGACGCCACCGCGCGGCTGAGCCTGGGGCTGGGTGGCGAGATCGCCTTCGCGCGCGATTCCGAATCGCGCACGGTGCGGTGGCGCAACGGGCTGATGGCGATCTTCGAAGCGCTGGAGGCCAACGCCGACCCCGCGCCCGCCGATCGCCCGCTGATCGCCGAGGACGGCATCTCCCTGCGGCTGCCGCCGGTCGACGACATGCCGGGCATCGTCCTGCGCTATGCGCAGCGCGGCGCCCGCAATTTCGACGCGATCGACCTCGACCAGGCGCGCGCGTTGATCGACGCGGTGAGCGCGCTGAGCGCCGCCCGCGACGCCTATATGCGCGGCGTGGCAAGGGAACGCGCGCGCATCACCCAGGATCTGCACGACGACGTCAGCGCCCGCCTGTTGACCAGCCTCCACCGCCAGGACGCGGAGCTGATGCGCAAGGACGTGCGCGAGGCGATGGCCGACATCCGCGCCATCGTCGCCGGGACCGCCGAAGGCTGGCGCCCGCTGGAGGACGTATTGGCCGACATGCGGTTCGAGACGATGAACCGGCTGGAGACACATGATATCGCGCTCGACTGGCCGGTGACCTCCACCGCCGGCGAGCCGATCGACCAGGCGACGGCGCGGCACCTGATCTCGATCCTGCGCGAACTTGTCAGCAATGTCGTGCGCCACGCCCGCGCGACGCGGGTGTCGGTGGCGATCACGGTCGATGCGTCGCGGCTGCACCTGCGCATCACCGACGACGGCGTCGGCATCGCAGAGGGCAGCGATTGGGGGAACGGCCTGTCGAACAGCGCCCGGCGCATCGCCTGGCTGGACGGACGCTTCCATATCAGGCGCGGCGACACCGGAACGACGGCATCGCTGGACGTCGGATTGCACCGCGCTCCCCCGGCCGGGACCGGTGACGCCGCGACTGCACGGGAGCGAGAGCATGGCAAATGAGCCGGCCCGGCGCTCGATCGCCCGGGCGAACGGCGGCGCCGGGCGGTCGGCTGGAGGTCGGTGAGCGCGGCGACATCGCCCTGCACATCGGCTAAGGCCCTGGTCATGTCCCGTCCCGCCGCGCGCCTGTTGTTGCTCACCTCGATCGCATGGCCCGTCGTCGCCCAGGCGCAAGCCACGGCGGCGCCGGACGACGACATCATCGTGCTGGGCACCGGGCTGAGCCTGCCGCCGGGGACGCCGGCCTATGGCGCGACCACGATCGATCGTGAGCGGCTGACCAACGATGCGTCGGGACGGGTCGAAGGCGTGCTGGCCGACGTCGCCGGCTTCCAGCAGTTCCGCCGGGCGGACAGCCGCTCGGCCAATCCGTCCGCGCAGGGGGCGACGCTCCGCGCGCTGGGCGGCAACGCCTCCAGCCGGACGCTGATCCTGCTCGACGGCGTGCCGGTCGCCGATCCGTTCTTTGGCTATATCCCGTTCAACGCGCTGGTCCCCGATCGGCTCGCGGCGGTGCGGGTGACGCGCGGCGGCGGGTCCGGTCCGTTCGGCGCGGGCGCGGTCGCCGGAACGATCGAACTGGTCAGCGCCGGCCCGCGCGACCTGCCGCCGTTCGATGCCGAGGCGCTCTACGGCAGCCGCAACGCGCAGAGCCTGTCCGCCAGCGTGTCACCCGATTTGGGCGGCGGCTTCGCGACCGTGTCGGGCCGGTTCGAGCGCGGCGACGGGTTCCAGACCACGCCCGACAACCAGCGCGTCGCCGCGACGGTGCCGGCGCGCTATCGCGACTGGTCGGCATCGGTACGCGGGGTCGCGCCGATCGGCGGCGACACCGAATTGCAGTTCCACGCGCTGCTGTTTGGCGACAACCGGACGCTGCGGTTTCGCGGCGCCGATTCGCAGTCGCAGGGCGAGGACGCCAGCCTGCGCCTGGTTCATCACGGTGACTGGCAGGTCGACGCGCTCGCCTATGTCCAGGCGCGCAATTTCGCCAACAAGGTGATCAGTTCGTCCAGCTTCAAGCTGACGCTGGATCAGCGCAACACGCCCGCGACCGGGATCGGCGGCAAGATCGAGGTCCGCCCGCCGGTGGGGCGCGATCACGTGCTGCGCATCGGCGGCGACCTCCGCCTGGCCGACGGGGAATTGTTCGAGGACGCCTATGCCGCCACCGGCGCGGTCACCGCGCGCCGCAACGCCGGCGGCCATTCGAGCGTCGCGGGGGCGTTCGTCGAGGACGACTGGACGATCGGCCGGCTGGTGCTGACCGGCGGGGCGCGGCTCGATCGCTGGACACTGACCGACGGCTTCTTCCACGAGCGCAGCGGCGCCGGCATCGCGACCAGCACCCTCGCCTTTCCCGATCGGTCGGGCACCGAATTCACCGGGCGCGCCGGTGCCCTCTATCGCCCCACCGCCGCCGTCGCGCTGCGCGCCGCCGCCTACACCGGCTTTCGCGTGCCGACGCTCAACGAGCTCTACCGACCGTTCACCGTGTTTCCGGTCACCACCCGCGCCAACGCCAACCTCCAGCCCGAACGGCTGCGCGGCGTGGAGGCCGGGATCGACCTGACCCCCGCCACCGGGCTGACGCTGTCGGGCACCGCCTTCTACAACCGGCTGGGCAATGCTGTCGCCAACGTCACGATCGCCACCAACCTGCGCGAGCGCCAGAACGTCGACTCCGTCGAGGCCAAGGGGGTCGAGGCCAATCTGGCGTGGCGGCGCGGCGCGATGATCGTGACCGCGTCCTATGCCTATTCGGACAGCAGGGTACGCGCGCCCGGCAACGCGTTTGACGGACTGATGCCGGCGCAGAGCCCGCGCCACGCCGCCAGCGGCACCATCGCCTGGGCGCCACGATCCGGCCCGATGCTGTCCGCCACGGTCCGCCACGTCGGCGATCAGTATGAGGACGACCTTCAGGCCGACAGGCTGCCCGCCGCCACAACCGTCGACCTGTTCGGAAAGCTGCCGATCGCACGCGGGTTCAGCGTGGTCGCCCGGGCGGAGAACCTGTTCGACGTCGCGGTGGTGACCCGCAACCAGGCCGGATCGATCGACCTGGGCACGCCCCGGACGCTCTGGCTGGGCATCCGTCTTGGAGGATAGAGCGCGGCTCCTATAGCTCGACCAGCTGGTCGAGGCCGTGCGCGGCCAGTGCCGGCGCCAATCGCCGCGCGCGATCGTCGAGGCGTGTGAACACCGCGATTCCCGGCGCCGGAGACTGCGGCCACGACTGGCCATTGGTCAGCTGTGCGATGCGGCGGGCGATGCCGGGGCCGCCGTCGACGAACGCGATCGGGCGCGGCGCGGCAGCGGCGAGTTCGGCGGCGACCAGCGGGAAGTGCGTGCACGCGTTGACGATCACGTCGATCCGGTCGCCCCCCGGCCGGCTGAGCAGCCCGTCGAGCACGGCGGCATAGTCGGCGCTGGTCGTCGCCTCGCCGCGCAATTTCGCCTCAGCCAGTTCGACCAGCCGCGCTGAACCATGGCGCACCACCGCGCAATCGGCGGCGAAGCGCGCGGCGAGATCGTCGACATAGGGCTGGCGGACGGTGGCGTCGGTGCCGAGCACGCCGATCGCGCGCGTCGCGCTCATCGCGGCGGCGGGCTTGATCGCCGGGACCGTGCCGACGATCGGCACGTCGAGCGCCGCGCGCACCGCCGCCAGCGCGATCGTCGACGCGGTGTTGCACGCGATCACGATCAATCGCGGGTCATGGCGTTCCGCCAGCCGCCCGAGCAGCGCGGGGACGCGACCGGCGATCTCCGCCTCGCTGCGCGTGCCGTAGGGGAAACCCGCCGAATCGGCGACATAGACCAGCGGCGCCTGCGGCAGCAGCGCGCGCGCCGGCGCCAGCACCGACAGCCCGCCGATCCCGGAATCGAAGAACAGGATCGGCCGCGCGTCGCCCATCATCGCGACTTTGCGCAGCGGCCGGCGAACGTCAAATCGTCCAAGCGATTGTTGCGCGACCGGCACCGCCATCCTATTGTGGTTGCAGGGGGAAATTTGAGCGCCGAGATCATCTGGATACCGCCCACGGGCGCACTGCTGCTCGGCTATCTGCTGGGCTCGATCCCGTTCGGGGTGATCCTGACCCGGCTGGCCGGCGCGGGCGATCTGCGCCAGATCGGATCGGGCAACATCGGCGCGACCAACGTGCTGCGTACCGGCCGCAAGGGGCTGGCCGCCGCCACGCTGCTGCTCGATGCGCTGAAGGGCTTCGCGGCGGTGCTGATCGCCGCGCTGTTGTTTCCCGGCAACGCGCTGCTCGCCGCCGCCGCCGCGTTCATCGGCCACTGCTATCCGGCCTGGCTGGGGTTCAAGGGCGGCAAGGGCGTGGCGACGCTGATGGGCATCGTGCTGGCGCTGCATTGGCCCTATGGGCTGATCTATGCCGTGGTGTGGCTGGGGCTGCTCGCGGCGTTGCGCATCTCCTCTGTCGCGGGGATGACGGCGGCGGTGAGCGCGCCGGTCGCGGCGGCGATCTGCGGACGCTATGACGACGTGCTGCTGCTGATCCCGCTCGCGCTGATCGTGCTGTGGAAGCACCGCGAGAACATCGAGCGCCTGCTGGCCGGGACCGAGCCGCGCGTCGGCGGCGGCAAGCGCGCCGACGTCGACGGGGGCGCGGACGGGGGCGGCGCCGACGGTGGCTGATCCGGCGGCGCGGCTCCGGCTGATCCGCACGGCGGGCATCGGCCCGGTCACCTATCGTCACCTGCTCGCCCGGTTCGGCAGCGCGGAAGCCGCGATCGAGGCGCTGCCGACGCTGGCGCGGCGTGGCGGCGGCCAGGCCCCGCCGCTGGCCGATCCGCGCGTGGTGGCGCGGGAGATGGCGACGGTGGAGCGGCTGGGCGCCTCCTATTGGTTCGTCGACGATCCCGATTATCCGCCGCTGCTCGGCCAGCTGGAGAATGCGCCCCCCGCGCTGATCGTGCGCGGCGACCGCGCTCTGGCGCGGCGCACGGTGATCGCCGTGGTCGGCGCGCGCAACGCCTCCGCCGCCGCGTGCCGCTTCGCGCGCGGGCTCGCCGTCGATCTGGGCGCGGCGGGTGCGGTGGTGGTGTCGGGGCTGGCGCGCGGCATCGACACCGCCGCGCACCAGGCGAGCCTGTCCACCGGCACGATCGGCGTGATCGCCAGCGGCATCGACATCACCTTTCCGCCCGAGAACGCCGAGCTTCAGGAGACGGTGGCCCAGACCGGGCTGCTGCTGGCCGAACAGCCTCCTGGAGCAGAACCGCTCGCGCGCCATTTCCCGTCGCGCAACCGTATCATCGCCGGGCTGGCGCTGGGTACGGTGGTGGTGGAAGCAGCGCCCAAATCTGGTTCGCTGATTACCGCACGAATCGCCAATGAGGTTGGTCGCGAAGTGATGGCGGTGCCCGGTTCGCCGCTCGACCCGCGCGCGCAGGGCTGCAACCTGCTGATCCGCGAGGGCGCGACGCTGGTGCAGAGCGCCGACGACATATTGGAAGCGGTCCGCCCGATCGATCCGCGCGCGGTGCGGGCACCCGTGCCGCGTTTCGATGCCGGCGCGCCCGCCGATCCCGACGACCGTGCGCGCGACGCGGTCCTCACGCTGCTGGGCCCGGTGGCGGTGTCGGTCGATGAGGTCATCCGCCAGTCCGGACTGATGCCGGCGGCGGTACAGACGGTATTGCTCGAACTCGAACTGGCGGGGCGGCTGGAACGCCATGCCGGTGGTCGCGTGAGCCGGCGCTAGCCCCAACGGCGGCGCAGAACCGACGCGCCTTCCCCTGCGCCGATCGCGATGGCGCGTTTCAGCGCGCGGTTCCGCCGCGTTTCCGATCCCGCCGACGAACGGGTATCAGTGCGAGTCGGGGGGAGGACGCGGGATGGAGATCTTCGCGCATTCGGTCGACGGAAAATCCGAACAGGATTGGGAACCGCTGTCGCATCACCTGTCGGCGACCGGAACGCACGCCGCGCGGCTGGCCGAGCCGTTCGGTTGCTCGACCATCGCGCTGGCGATGGGGCTGCTCCACGATATCGGCAAGTGCGCGCCCGCCTATCAACTCTACATCCGCAAGCCGCGCGACGCGGGCGGGCCGAAAGGTCCCGATCACAGCACCGCCGGCGCGAAAGCGGCGGTCACCGTCTATGGCAAGCGGCTGGGCCGGTTGATGGCGTTCGGGATCGCCGGGCACCACGCCGGGCTGATGGATGGCACGGGCGGTGAATCGGGCAATCTCGATGCGCGCCTGGCGAAAACGGTCGACGGCTGTGACGGCTGGGGTGAGCACGTCGCCGGCTTGCCCACGCCTCAGGAATTGACCGAAGCCACCGCAGCGCCAAGGCCGAACGCCATCGATCCCGCCTTTTCGGCAAGTTTCCTCGTCCGCATGGCGTTCTCCTGCCTGGTCGACGCCGACTGCCAGGAGACCGAAGCCTTTTACGCCGGCTCGCGCGGCGAGGCCCCGCCAGCGCGGGGCGGCGTGCTGGAACCCCGGCACCACGAGATCGTGCGCGCGCACATGGCGCGCCACCGCCGCGACGACACCCCGGTCAACCGCCTGCGTTCGGCCGTCCTCGACCACGCCACCGCCAAGGCGGTGCTGCCCCCCGGCCTGTTCACCCTCACCGTGCCGACCGGCGGGGGCAAGACGCTGACATCGCTGAGTTTCGCGATGGACCATGCGCTGGCGCACGACCTGCGCCGGATTGTCTACGTCATTCCGTTCACCTCGATCATCGAACAGACCGCGCAGGTGTTTCGCGAACAGGTCGGGCTGGGCGATGCCGTGCTCGAGCATCATTCCAGTTTCGACTGGGACCGGCACGCACCCGCCAGCGGCAACGACCGCGAGGACGAGGGGCCGTCCGGACTCGCCAAGCTGCGTCGCGACGCCGAGAACTGGGACGCGCCGATCGTCGTGACCACCGCCGTGCAGTTCTTCGAAAGCCTGTTCGCGGCGCGCACGGGCAAGGCGCGCAAGCTGCACAATCTGGCGAAAAGCGTCATCATCCTCGATGAGGCGCAGTCGATCCCGATCCATCTGCTGCGCCCGTGCATGGCGGCGATCGACGAGTTGGCGCGCAACTATGGCGCGACGGTGATCCTGTGCACCGCCACCCAGCCGGCGCTGCGCACGCAGGACGAGGCCCTGCCCCGGACCATCAAGGGCGCCGCGGAGGGGCTGGACATTCCCGAAGAACGTGAACTGGCGCCCGACCCGCGCGGGCTTTACCGGCAGCTCCGGCGCGTCAAGATCGAATGGCTGCGCGATCCCGTCCCCGACGCGGCGATCGCCGCGCGCTTCGCCGAACAGCCGCAGATGCTGTGCATCGTCAACAGCCGCGCCCACGCCCGCGACCTGTTCGACGCGATCCGCGACCAGCCCGGTGCCGTCCACCTGACGACGTTGATGTGTGCGCGGCACCGCCGATCCGTCCTTGCCAGGGCGCGCGCGGATCTGGACGCGGGCCGCCCGGTGCGGCTGGTCGCCACCAGCCTGATCGAAGCCGGGGTGGACATCAGCTTTCCGGAGGTCTGGCGCGCGGCGACCGGCCTTTCCAGCATCGCGCAGGCGGCGGGCCGGTGCAACCGCAGCGGTGAACTCGGCGATCTGGGCGCGGCGCTCGGCCGGGCGGTGGTGTTCGAGCCGGCGGCGGTCGACGGGCGCAAGCCGATCCCCGACATGATCCTGCCCTTTTATCAGGCCGCGAAGAACGTGCTGCGCGGCGGGGGCGAAGACGTGCTCGCGCTCGATGCGGTGCGCGAATATTATCGATGGCTCTACTGGGCGGCGGACTATGCCGCGCTCGACAAGGCGACCTTGCCCGGCGGCGTGCCCTTCCCGATCATGCCGGCGATCCGCAATACCGCGCGCGGCCTCGGTTTTCCCTTCGCGCGCATCGCCACCGCCTTTCGCATGATCGACGAGACGATGGACCCGGTGATCGTGCCGTGGGATGCGGAGGCGACCAACGCGATCGCCGCGATCGGCAGCGCCGACCTACCAGCCGGGGCGCTGCGCCGGTTGCAGCGCAAGTTGCAGCAATATGTCGTGCCGATCCCGGCAAAGGCCCGCGCGGCGATGCTGGGCACCGGCGCGGCACAGGCGATCCGGTCCGACCACTATGGCGATCGCTTCGTCGTGCTGGAAAGCCGGTCGCTCTACGATAGCGCCGTGGGCCTGCGCCTGGACGATCCGACATGGCGATCGGCAGAGAGCAACGTCATGTGAGAGTTGTGAAGTCATCTTGACCCTTCCTAAGTAAGGGAAGGGGGATATTTTTAAGAAGGGGGTTGAATTCTTTGGTTCGACCGGTCACCATCCGCAAATGACTATTCGCGCGATCTGGCACAGTCCGAACGCCGGAGGCTTCACGCTCGTCGGTGAGATTGCCGCGATAATCGAGGAGCCGTCATAGGGATGTCGCCTCCCGCGCGGAGGCGTGGATCGAAATCTAAGTAAGGGTGGGGGGATGGCGGTGAATGGCCCCGGTCTCGCCCAATGGCGGGATCGGGTGCCGCCGGAGATTGACTGACCCTCCCCCGTGAACTGGCCGACGGCGGATTACAATTTCCCCCGGTCGCGGGCCGGCACCAGCCCTTCCAGCACCCCCCAGAAGCCGCCGACCGCCTCCTGCCCCGCATGGCTGTACGCCTGCGCCATGCGGGCATTGAGCGCGTCGAACAGCCGGCCTTCGATCGCCACGCCCTCGGGTGTCAGCCGCAGCAGCCGCTGGCGGCGGTCGCGGTCGCCGGGACGGCTTTCGACCAGCCCGCGCGCACTCAACTCGGTCAGCACCCGGCCCAGCGATTGCTTGGTGATCGCCAGCAGCCCGAGCAGCTCGCCGATGCTCAGATTGGGCCGCCGCGCGATGAAATACAGCGCGCGCTGGTGCGCCCGGCCCAGGCCGTGCTCGTTCAGCGCGGCGTCGATCGATCGGGTGAGCTGGCCATAGCCGAAGAACAGCAGCTCGATCCCGCGTCGGATCTCGGGCTCGGTCAGGAACAGCGGGGACGCGGTCAGCATGTTGACCGCATCTGGCACCCATCCTAGTCCGCTGGCAACCGATGGAGTTGCCAGTGACCAGCCTTTTTGCGTTTGAACCGACCGCCAATCCCATCGACGCGAACGAGCGCGTCGCGCGGCTTGCCGATCCGGGGTTCGGGCGGGTGTTCACCGATCATATGGCGGTGGCGCGCTGGTCGAGCGACAAGGGCTGGCACGACGCGAAGATCGTCGCGCGCGCGCCGGTCAGCGTCGATCCGGCCACCGCCGTGCTCCATTACGCGCAGGAGATTTTCGAGGGGCTGAAGGCCTATCGCACCGGCGACGGCGGCATCACGCTGTTCCGGCCCGACGCCAACGCCGCGCGGTTCCGCCGTTCGGCACAGCGCATGGCGATGGCCGACCTGCCCGAGGAATTGTTCGTCGCCTCGTGCCGCGAACTGGTCGCGATCGAGCGCGACTGGATCCCGGAAGGGGATGAGGGCGCGCTCTATCTGCGCCCGTTCATGATCGCGACCGAGGTGTTCCTGGGCGTGAAGCCCTCCGCCGAATATCTCTACTGCGTCCTCGCCTCCTCGGTCGGTGCCTATTGGAAGGGCGGGGTCAAGGCGATCTCGCTGTGGGTCAGCCACGATTACACGCGCGCCGCCCCCGGCGGCACGGGCGAGGCCAAGTGCGGCGGCAACTACGCCACCAGCCTGGTCGCGCAGGCCGAGGCGATCCGGCGCGGGCACGACCAGGTGGTGTTCCTCGACGCGGTCGAGCGCCGCTATGTCGAGGAACTGGGGGGCATGAACATCTTCTTCGTGTTCTCCGACGGCAGCCTGGTGACGCCGCCGCTGACCGGCACCATCCTGCCCGGCATCACCCGCGCGTCGATCATCCAGCTCGCCCGCGACGAGGGGTTGACCGTGCGCGAGGAACCCTATGCGATCGAGGATTGGCGCGCCGACGCGGCCAGCGGCAAGCTGGTCGAGGCGTTCGCGTGCGGCACCGCGGCGGTGGTCACGCCGATCGGCAAGTTCGCCGGGCCCGACTATGACGTGACGATCGGCAGCGGCGGCACCGGCCAGACCACGGCACGCATTCTGCGCCGCCTGTCCGACATCCAGCGCGGCCGCGCCCCCGACGCGCACGGCTGGCTCGATCGCATCGCTTGAGGCTTTCCCTGAACGGCCGGACCCTCTAAGGGGCCTGCCTTCGCGTTGGGGCGTCGCCAAGTGGTAAGGCACCGGTTTTTGGTACCGGCATTCGCAGGTTCGAATCCTGCCGCCCCAGCCAGTTTCTGGCTAACATCAGGACCGGGCGCGAAATCGTCGCCGTTTCGGCGCCCCCGGACGTTGGCGCGGACCGGGTCCTAGCGCGACCAGCGCGCGAAGATCGCCGTCGGCAGCACCAGGCCGCGCGCTTCCTCGCGCACGCCCAGTTCGCCGCATTCTACCGTGCCCGGCAGGTCGGCGAAGGTCTGCGCCACCAGCTCGCCGATCGCCAGCGCCGACATCCGCACCGCATAGACGGTCAGGAACAGGAACCGCGACCGCTCGTCGAGCAGTCGGCGGCAATCGGCGATCAGGCCGGGCAGTCCCTCCTCCAGCTTCCAGGTCTCCCCGGTCGGGCCGCGCCCGAATTTCGGCGGATCGAGCAGGATGCCATCGTAGCGCCGTTCGCGCCGCACCTCGCGCGCGGTGAACTTGGTGGCGTCCTCGACCAGCCAGCGCACCGGTTTGTCCGCCATGCCCGACAGCGCGGCATTGGCGCGCGCCTGCTCGACCGATTTCTTTGAGGCGTCGACATGCACCATCCGCGCGCCGGCGGCGGCCAGCGCCAGCGTGCCGACGCCGGTATAGCCGAACAGGTTGAGGCATTCGGGGGGATCGGCGGCCGCGTCCGTGCCGGCGAGCTTGCCGCGCATCCAGTCCCACACCGGCGCCATGTCGGGGAAGAAGCCGAGGTGGCGGAACGGCGTGTTCTGCGCGGTGAAGCGCACGTCGTTCCACTTGAGCGGCCACCCCTCCACCGGCACCTGCTGATCGAACCGCCAACGTCCGCCGCCATCCTCGTCGGCGCCGGGGACGAACTCGCCATGCGCGCTCCAGTCGGGCGACGCGGGCGCCCACATCGCCTGGGGCTCGGGGCGGATGAAGCGATAGCGGCCGTAGCGTTCGAGCTTGCGGCCGTGCCCGGAGTCGACCAGGCCATAGTCCGCCCACGGCTCGCCGACGAGGGTGACGAGGCTCACGCCCCCGTCCTCACGGACGCGCCACCGCTCGCTCGGCGATATAGCCGCTGATCGCGTCGAACGTCGCGGGGAGTACCGCGAATCGCTCCTCGCGTTCGAACAGGTCGCCGACGCGGCCGGGCAGCGA
>NZ_DATMGG010000199.1:0-21876 GCF_035555815.1 Sphingomonas sp. | reverse complement strand
CGGTCGCGGCGCACTACAACGTCAACCGCAACAACTTCCAGGGCTCGCTGCCGCTGCGTCAGGACCTGACCGTCGACACGGTGAGCGGCACCGCGCCGAACCAGGTGGTCAACTCGACGCCGCGCACCGTCGGCTCTGGCTCCGCCAACCGCTTCCCGGTCGGTGACGAGGAAGCGCGCTACACCATCCCGCTGTGCCAGACCAATCAGGTCGCCCGCGCCGGTGTCGCCGATCTCGCCAACAGCTGTGGTTCGACCTTCGACGAGCGTTACAACCCGTCGAAGACCGGCAACATCCGCGGCTCGTCGCGCTTCACCCTGTCCGACCAGCTCGTCTTCACCTTCGACCCCAGCTATCAGTGGGTCCAGGCGAACGGCGGCGGCACCGTCGTGGCGCAGGAAGGCCTGCGCGACGTCGACCCGACCGGCGGCACCGCCAACTGCAACACCACGCCGAGCGGCGCTGGCGTGAGCTGCCAGTACGGCTACATCGCCGGCACGCCCTATTTCGGCCGCGACCTGAACGGCGACGGCGATCTGCTCGATACCGTGCGTATGCTGGCCCCCAGCCAGACCGGCACCCGCCGCATCGGCGTGATCACCGGCCTGCGCTATGAGATGAGCGACACGCAGACCGTCCGCCTGAACTACACCTACGACCGCGCCCGTCACCGTCAGACCGGCGAAGTCGGCATCCTGCTGCCCAACGGCAAGCCGCAGTACGTCTTCCCGATCACCGATCCGCTGACCGATGTCGGTGGCAACGTGCTCCAGAAGCGCGACCGCCTGTCCTATGCGATCCTGCATCAGGTTTCGGCCGAATATCGCGGCGAGTTCTTCGACGAGAAGCTGGTGCTGCGCGCCGGTGTCGCGATGAAGTTCATGAAGCGCAACCTGACCAACTATTGCGCGACGTCGAGTGCCGCCGGCTTCGTCGAGTGCTACGGCACCAACGATGCGGGCCTGGCAGCCTATCTGGCCGCCAATCCGACCGTGAACGCCATCCCCGGCCAGCCGGCACAGGCGACCCAGGGTCCGCAGCAGCGCATCCTGAACTACAAGAAGGCGACGCCGGACGTCGGCATCACCTTCAAGTTCACGCCCCAGGCGAGCATCTTCGCCAACTATTCGCAGGGCATCCAGGTGCCGGGCACCGACAACCTGTACAACTCGTTCTTCTTCTCGTTCGACACGGCGCAGGCGCGCCCGAAGCCGGAAAAGACCGACAATTTCGACGTCGGCTTCCGCTACAGCTCGTCGAAGATCCAGGCGCAGATCGGCGCGTGGTACACCGACTATCACGATCGTCTGGCATCGTCCTATGACCCGGACCTCGAGAAGTCGATCTACCGCAACCTGGGCCGCGTGAAGAAGTACGGCTTCGACGGCAGCGTGTCCTACCGCCCGATCCACGAGTTCAGCCTGTACGGCTTCGGTTCGTATCTCCACTCGGAGATCCAGGACGACGTCGTGGTCGGCCGTACCTCGGGCGGCACGGCGATCTACGCCCCGACCGCCGGCAAGCGTGAAGCCGGCGCGCCGGTCTACACCTTCGGCGGTGGCGCCACGCTCGACCTGGCGTTCTTCTCGCTCGGCGTGAATGCCAAGCGGACCGGCCCGCGCTACATCTACGACACCAACGAGCCGGTGCGTCAGCAGCTGACCGTCAACGGCAGCCCGGTGGTGAAGGAGATCTTCGGTGCCAAGGCTCCGGCCTATACGCTGGTCGACTTCAACGCCCGCGTGGGCCTCGACTGGGCCGGTCTGAACGACCAGACCTATTTCCAGTTCAACCTGCTCAACGCGTTCAACGAGAAGTATGTCGGCGGCTTCACCGCCAACCTGAACCAGGGACCGACCTACAACGCCACCACCGGCGCGATCACCAACTACGGCTCGGCGCCGAACGCCCAGCTCGGTTATCCGCGCACCTTCATGGGTTCGGTCGTGGTCGGCTTCTGATCCGCGATCATCGTCTGAATGATCAGGCCGTCGTCCCCCCGGGGGGCGGCGGCCTTTTTCTTGGGGCTTTGCCCAGCCTCGCCAACCCCGCTAAACGCCGAATGGTGAAACCAGCGATCTTTTCCCGCCCGTTCTTCGAGGACAAGAGCCGGGCCTTCTGGATGCTCCAGGCGGCGGGCTGGACCGGCTATCTGCTGCTGCGCACCGTCGCCAACATCTCGAACGCGATCTCGTTCGAAAGCATGATCGTCGTCATCGTCGAATCGATCGCCGGCTATTGCATCACGCTGCTGCTCTCGACGCTGTACGGCTATTACCGTCGCCTGCCGCGCGTGCCCGGCATCGTGCTGACGCTGCTGACGCTGGGGGGCGCCACCATCACCTATGCGGTGATCGACGCCTTCACCTATTCGTTCGTCCGCCCCAATGCCGAACTGGGGATCACGCTGCCGCTGGTCGGCGCGACCTTCTTCCTCAACTTCACCGTGCTGGCAGGCTGGTCGGCGCTCTATTTCGGCATCAACTTCTACCTGATCGTCGAACAGCAGATCGACGAGATGCAGGCGCTGGAGACGCAGGCCAGCTCGGCGCAGCTGGCGATGCTGCGCTATCAGCTCAATCCGCACTTCCTGTTCAACACGCTCAACTCGATCTCGACGCTGGTGCTACTCAAGCAGACCGAACGGGCCAATGCGATGTTGAGCCGTTTGTCGGCGTTCCTGCGTTACACCCTGGCCAACGAACCGACCGCGCATGTCACGGTCGCGCAGGAAGTGGAGACGCTGAAGCTGTATCTGGAGATCGAGAAGATGCGGTTCGAGAGCCGGCTGCGCACCGAATTCACCGTCGAGCCACGCGTGGAGAAGGCGCGACTGCCGTCGCTGCTGCTCCAGCCGCTGGTCGAGAACGCGATCAAATACGCCGTCACCCCGCAGGAAGAGGGCGCCGATATCGCCGTCGTCGCTCGACTCAACGGCGATCGGGTGCAGATCACCGTATCGGACACCGGACCGGGATTGATCGCCGCCAAACCGCGGCCAAGCCTTTCAACCGGGGTCGGGCTCGCCAATATCAGGGACCGGCTGGCGCAGGCATATGGGCCCGACCACCGGTTCGAAACGCGATCGGCCCCGGGCAAGGGCTTTCGCGTCGAGATCGAATTCCCATTTCAGGTCGAGGAACCAGTACGAGAGGCAGCATGACGCAGCGGACGCCACCCGCCATCCCCCTGCCGACGGGAAACGGCAGCGGACGGGCGGGCGCGATCCGGTTCAGGGTGGGGGCACAGACAGACACGATCTTTTCATTGAGTGAGGCAGCATGACCATCCGCACCATCCTCGTCGACGACGAGCCCCTGGCGATCCAGGGCCTTGAACTGAGGCTTCAGGAATTCGACGACGTCGAGATCGTCGACAAATGCAGCAACGGCCGCGAGGCGATCAGCTCGATCAAGACCCACAAGCCCGATCTGGTGTTCCTCGACATCCAGATGCCCGGATTCGACGGCTTTTCGGTCGTCCAGGGGCTGATGGAGGTCGAGCCGCCGCTGTTCGTGTTCGTCACCGCCTATTCCGACCACGCGATCCGCGCGTTCGACGCGCAGGCGGTCGATTACCTGATGAAGCCGGTCGAGGAGGCGCGGCTGGCCGACACGCTGGACCGCATCCGCCAGCGCCTGTCCGAGCGGCGCGGCGTCGAGGAGGTCGAGAAGCTGAAGGAGGTGCTGGCCGAGGTCGCCCCCGACGCCGCCGGCAACCTGGGCGATGGCGACGACCAGCCGGCATCCAGTCGTTTCGAGAAGCTGATCAACATCAAGGATCGCGGCAAGATCTTCCGCGTCGACGTCGATTCGATCGAGGTGGTCGAGGCGGCGGGCGACTATATGTGCATCAAGACCGGCGACAACACGCTGATCCTGCGCCAGACGATGAAGGATCTGGAGAAGCGGCTCGATCCCCGCCGCTTCCAGCGAGTCCACCGCTCGACGATCGTCAACCTCGACCTGGTGCGTCAGGTCAAGCCGCACACCAACGGCGAGTGTTTCCTGGTGCTCGAATCGGGCGGGCAGGTGAAGGTCAGCCGCAGCTATCGCGACGTGGTGGCGCGCTTCGTCCACTGACCGCCCGTCGCGGATCCGGTCTCACCGCCGCCTGTCATCCGGGCCTGCGCCTGATGACCGGCGGGGTCGGCTGATCAGCCTTCGGCCGGCTCTTCGCCGTCGGCCGGGCTCTCGAACCACGCTTCGACCTCGCCGGTCAGCTTGATCGTCAGCGGCTGGCCGTGGCGATCGGTCTTTTTGCCGAGCTGGACGCGAATCCAGCTCTCGGAGATCGAATATTCCTCGACATCGCGCCGCTGCACGCCCTTGAAGCGGATGCCAATGCCACGGCTCAGCAGCGCCTGATCGAAATGGGGGCTGCGCGGATTGGTCGAGAGACGATCGGGAGGTGTGTCGGTCATGGCGCCCGCTCCTGCCCCAGCGCCGCGCAAAAGAAAAGGCGGCGCGAACCGGTCGCGCCGCCTTTCCCCTGCTCGCATCCGGCGTCAGCAATAGCGGACGCGGACCCGACGGTGCTGGTACGGGTCATAGACACTGCGTACGCGGCAGCTATAGCCGCCGCGGTAGCCGCGCCGCGCGTAATAGCCGTCGTTGTAATAACCGCGATCGCGGTAATATCCGTCACGGTAGCCGCCCCGGTAATAGCCCCGGTCGTAATAGCCGCGGTCGTCGTAGCGGCGGTTGCCGTTCGACGCGATCGCCGCGCCGATCGCCAGCCCGGCGATGCCGGCAACCACCGCCGGACCAGTCGAGTCATGGTGGCGATAGCCGCGATTGTAACGCTGCGCCTCCGCCGGGGTGGCCGTCGCAACGACGGCGCTGGCCCCGAGCGCGATGCCGAGCGTCGCCTTGGTCAAGAAATTAGCCATGTCGATCCTCCTCATGCAGGCACGCCCGACTGACGAAACACCAATGTCGACCGAGCTTGCCGAGTGGATTAGCAGGGCGCATCTGAACTCGCCCGAAATGCGGCGTTTACCACAGGTTCAGCGAGGAGGATTGTCCCAGATGGCCCATTGGCTCATGCGATCGGAACCCGAAACCTATGGCTGGGACGACCTGATCCGCGACGGCGCGACCGAGTGGGACGGGGTGCGCAACGCCACCGCGCGCATCTTCCTGCGCCAGATGGCGCCGGGCGATCAGGCGTTCTTCTACCATTCGGGCAAGCAGAAGGCGGCGGTCGGCATCATGGAGGTGACGCGCGCATGGCGGCCCGATGGCGACGACGGCGCCTGGGCCAGCGTCGCGGTCAAGGCGGTCGCGCCGCTCGCCCACCCGGTCACGCTTGCCGAGATGAAGGCCGAGCCGCGCCTCAAGGGGCTGGAGATGCTACGCCTGTCGCGCCTGTCGGTCACGCCGGTCCGGGACGAGGAATGGGCGGTGCTGCTGGAAATGGCGAACGGCTGAACCCGCGCCGGCCGCCGCGCTCCCCCGCCGCCACCAGCATGATCGCCGCGATCGCGATCAGCGATCCGGCGATCAGATCGACGACATAGTGGCCGCCGATCGGAACGGCGGCGGCCCACATCGCCAGGTTGATCGCCACGCAGGGAACCCGGAGCCGCCGCGCCGGCCACGCCGCCCAGACGAACAGCACCGCCATCGCGGCGTGAAAACTCGGAAAGGTGATGATTCCGCCCAGATTGGCGAGGTCGATATCGCGCAACGATCCGGCGCGCAGCGCGTCGATCGCCCCGCCGAACTGGAGCGCGTTCACCGGCGGCGCGGGATCGCCGTAGAAGGCGAAGGCGGCGCGCGCCGGAAAGAACGCCGACACCGCCAGCGTCATCGCCAGCGCGATCCCGTTGGCGAGCAGCCAGGGGTAGATGCGATCGATCCGCCCGATGCGCCACAGGATCACGACGATCGCCAGCGGCATCCAGAAACAGGCGAAATACGCGGTCGTCAGCAACCCCTCCAGCCATGGACGCGCCACCACGGCGGCGCGGATCGCGGGCCAGCCGAGCCCCAGCGCCCGGTCCATCCGGTCGAGCAGGTCGTCGGTGAAGGGACCGGAGAAGCGCATCGCGACATAGCTGAGCAGCGCGCCCAGCATCCCCGTCACGACGAACAGCAATATCCCTTCGAGCATCGCCATCAGCCCGGCGTTGCGTCCGAACGACGCCGGCGGCCGCAGCAGGCAGATCGCCGCCCCGACGGCGAGGGCGCCGGCAAGCGGATAGGTTCCGGCGCTCAGGCGGAACCCGGCGGACCAGCAGGCGGAAATCGTCATGCCGGCCGCGACCACCATCCCCAGCCAGACGATCGCGCGCGTGGACTCCAGGCCCGGCCATCGATGAACGCGTCGCATCGCACCGGCTTTGCAGAGCCGGGTTAACATCGCGTTGACCATATCGTCCCGCGGCGGCCGCGAGCGGACGAGCGGCCGTCGCCGTTCAGGGTGCCCGGGCCGTAGCCGGCGCTGGATCGTCGAGCGGAATCGGCACGCGGTTCGATGTGTCGGACTTTTTGTGGCGCCCGCGCTTCAGCGCCGCACCGATATCGTTGACCAGCATCACCGGATCGGTCGCCTCCCCCGGCCGGTCGCAGCAGCTATCGGGGTCGATGATCTTGCCGGCGGCGCGGACCAGAAAGGCCGCCCCGCCGAACACGTCGACGCCGACCGTGCACCCGCCGATCGCGGCTGCGCACGGCGGTGCGGCGGCGGCGAGCGCCCCCATGCCGGTCAGGTTCGGATTGCTCGGCATCGGCCGGTCGGGCGGCCCGCGCTCGGCGGGAAGCGGCAGCCGCGCTTCCGGGATGCCCCGCCCGCACACCACGATGTCATCGCCGTTGCCAGGCGAAGCGCAAGGATCAGCCAGGATCGACCAGCGCTGCGTACCGTCGCTTGCCACCGCCGGTTGGGCGACGGTGGCGTCCTGAACGCCGGCAAGCACCAGCAGCACAGCGATCAACATGGGTTGTCCCGCCCCGGTGAACGACCGGCCGAACTAAGCACGGCCACCCGTTCACCGAAAGCGGAAAAGCGGGGTCAGGCCGCCTGCTTGGCTCGCGACGCACGCTTGCGCTCGTGCGGATCGAGGTGGCGCTTGCGCAGCCGGATCTTCTTCGGCGTCACCTCGACCATCTCGTCGTCGTCGATATAGGCGATCGCCTGTTCCAGCGTCATCTTCTTCGGCGGGGTCAGGCGGACGGCGTCGTCCTTGCCGCCGGACGCGCGGAAGTTGGTGAGCTGCTTCGCCTTCATCGGATTGACCTCGAGGTCATCCGTCTTGGCGTTCTCACCGACGATCATGCCTTCGTACAGCGGCTCGCCATGGCCGACGAACAGGATGCCGCGCTCTTCCAGCGGTCCGAGCGCATAGCTGTTGGCCTCACCCGATCCGTTGGAGATCAGCACGCCGTTCTTGCGGCCTTCGATCGCGCCCTTGTGCGGCCCGTACTTCTCGAACAGCCGGTTCATGATGCCGGTGCCGCGCGTGTCGGACAGGAACTCGCCATGATAGCCGATCAGGCCGCGCGACGGGGCGGAGAACGTGATGCGCGTCTTGCCGCCGCCCGACGGGCGCATGTCGGTCATCTCGCCCTTGCGCTGGTTCATCTTGTCGACGACCGTGCCCGAATGCTCGTCGTCGACGTCGATCACGACGGTCTCGTACGGCTCGGTGCGGTTGCCGTTCTCGTCCTCGCGGAACAGCACGCGCGGACGGCTGATGCCGAGTTCGAAGCCCTCGCGGCGCATCGTCTCGATCAGCACGCCGAGCTGAAGCTCGCCGCGCCCGGCAACTTCGAAGCTGTCCTTGTCCTCGCTCTCGGTGACCTTGATCGCGACGTTCGATTCGGCCTCGCGCTCCAGCCGGTCGCGAATCATGCGCGACGTGACCTTCGATCCGTCGCGACCGGCCATCGGCGAATCGTTGACGGCAAAGCGCATCGACAGCGTCGGCGGATCGATCGGCTGCGCCTGGATCGCCTCGGTCACCGACGTGTCGGCGATGGTGTTCGCCACCGTGGCGACGGTCAGGCCCGCCATCGAGATGATGTCGCCCGCGCGCGCCTCGTCGACCGGCACGCGCTCCAGCCCGCGAAAGCTCATCAGCTTCGACGCGCGGCCCGTCTCGATCACGTTGCCGTTCTGATCCAGCGCATGAATCGGCTGGTTGACCTTGACCACGCCCGAATTGACTCGGCCGGTCAGGATACGGCCAAGGAAATTGTCACGGTCGAGCAGCGTCACCAGGAAGCTGAACGGCGCGTTCTCGTCGAGCGACGGCGGCGGGACATGGTCGACGATCTTCTGGAAGAGCGGACGCAGCGTACCCTCGCGCAGCGTCGGATCCTCATTGGCATAGCCGTTGCGGCCGGAGGCGTAGAGCACGGGAAAATCGAGCTGTTCGTCGCTCGCGTCGAGCGACACGAACAGGTCGAACACCTCGTCCAGCACTTCCTGGATGCGCTCGTCCGGGCGGTCGATCTTGTTGACCACCACGATCGGACGCAGGCCCAGCGCCAGCGCCTTGCCGGTCACGAACTTGGTCTGCGGCATCGCCCCTTCGGACGAATCGACCAGCAGGACGACGCCGTCGACCATCGACAGGATTCGCTCCACCTCACCGCCGAAATCGGCGTGGCCGGGTGTATCGACGATGTTGATCCGCGTGCCTTCCCACTCGATCGAGGTGGGCTTGGCGAGGATGGTGATCCCTCGTTCCTTTTCGAGGTCGTTCGAGTCCATCGCGCGTTCCTCGACGCGCTGATTGTCCCGGAAAGTGCCGGACTGGCGAAAGAGCTGATCGACGAGCGTGGTCTTGCCGTGATCGACGTGGGCGATGATAGCCACGTTCCGAAGGCGCATAGAGTGTTCCGATTTCGCGTGAATGTTGCGCGCCCCTAGCGCAAATGCTGCGTCGCGGGAAGCCCACGCCCTTGGCAATCGACGGCGTGTGTTACATATCTATATCACCAGGAGGATGTCAGGTGGTGAAATCATGGGTGTGGCTGGCGTTGGCGACCGCGCTTGCCGGGTGCGGCGACCAGCAGCATTCGGTCAAGGCCGAGGTGACGCTGTCCGGCGATACCGGCGCGCTGACCATGGCGTGCCACCAGTCGAGTTCGGGCGAATGCCACGGCATCGTCGTCGGTGCGGTGCTGGCGCGCGGCACGGCCAAGGTCGGATCGAGCGCGACGATCGAGGGGGTGATGCCCGGCGCGCGTTTCTGCGTCAGCGATGTCGAGGCCGACCCGGCAAAGTGCGACCTGAAGGAAATCACCGTCGGCACCACCATCATCCGTCACCAAAAGGTCGGCAGCGACTGACCTGCCGGTGCCGATCGACCTTGAACGCGCGCCGGCCAGGCTCCATTGAGTAACCACCCGGCAGGAGATCACCATGGCGACCAATCCGCCCACCACCGAGACCGCCACCGCCGAGCAGGATCTCGTTCTTACCCCACCCGATCCCGTCCCCACCGTCGCGCCGGAGAAATCGGCGGGGCTGGTGCCGGTCGATGATGGCACGCGATCCAAGCTGGAGGAGCGCGTCGATACCTTCATCACCGATCTGGTCGCCCAGGACGTCAATTCGCCCGAATTCGGCAAGCGCATCGATGCGATCACCGCGATGGGGCAAAAGGAGATTCGGGAAGCGGCGGGCCAGTCCAACCGCTTCCTCGACCGCCCGGTCAAGGCGATGGATTCGGACACCGGCATCGGCGCCGATCTGGTCAAGCTGCGCCGCACGATCGAGGAGCTCGATCCCGGCAACAACGGCAAGTTCCTGACCGGCAGCGGCGGATTCCTCAGCAAGATCTTCGGCGGCGGGGGGCTGAGCGGCTATTTCGACAAATACCGTTCGTCGCAGTCGCACATCGCCGCGATCCTGAAGGCGCTCGCCTCGGGCAAGGACGAGCTGCTGATGGACAACGCCGCGATCGACGTCGAGCGGCAGAATCTGTGGGCGGCGATGGGCCGGATGGAGCAGATGATCCTGCTGTCGCGGACGATGGACCAGAAGCTGGAGGACAAGGCCAACGACCTCGACCACAGCGATCCGGCCAAGGCCAAGGCGATTCGCGAGACCGCGCTGTTCTACACCCGCCAGCGCACCCAGGACCTGCTGACCCAGATGGCGGTGACGGTGCAGGGCTATCTGGCGCTCGATCTGGTCAAGAAGAACAATGTCGAGCTGGTGAAGGGCGTCGATCGCGCCAGCACCACCACCGTCTCCGCGCTGCGCACCGCCGTCACCGTCGCACAGGCGCTGACCAACCAGAAGCTGGTGCTGGAACAGGTGACCGCGCTCAACACCACCACCGCCAACATCATCGATTCGACCGGCAAGCTGCTCAAGTCGAACACCGCCGCGATCCATGAACAGGCGGCCAGCTCATCGGTGCCGGTCGAGGTGCTCCAGCGCGCGTTCCAGAACATCTATGATACGATGGACGCGATCGACACCTTCAAGCTCAAGGCGCTCGATTCGATGAAGACCACGGTCACCACCCTGTCGAACGAGGTCGAGAAGTCTAAGGGCTATATCGCGCGTGCCGAGGGACAGGCGCAGGCGCAGCTTTCTGGGCCGGGCGGCGGTGCCGACACCTTCAAGCTGGAGGCGCTCTAAACCCGTGTCCGAAGTCGACGACGTCGTGTTCCGCAGCCAGGAAGTGCTCGACCGCACCCGCGCCGGCTATGGCGGCGCGGTGGCCACCCGATCGCGCAAGCGGCGCGAGGCGGAGATCGTCACCCGCGTCGGGCGCGTGCTCGCCGCCGATGCCGCGGTCATCGTCGCGGCGGTGGCGATCGGGCTGTTCGTGCCGCTGGGCATGTTCGGCGCGCTGGCGGTGATGGCGCTGCTGATCGCCGCGACGCTGGTATTCGCACTGATGCCGGCAACGCGGACGCCGGCGCCCGAACGACTGGGACAGGTGCCGCTCAAGGCCCTGCCGCGCCAGACCGAGGCGTGGCTGGATGCGCAGCGCCCGGCGCTGCCCGCCCCCGCGTTGACTCTGCTCGACACCATCGGGACGCGGCTGGAGACGCTGGCGCCGCAGCTCGCCACGCTCAACGAGAACGAGCCCGCCGCCGCCGAGGTCCGCAAGCTGGTCGGCGAGCAATTGCCCGAGCTGATCAAGGGCTATAGCCGCGTCCCCGAACCGCTGCGCACCACCCCGCGCAATGGCCGCACCCCCGACCAGCAACTGGTCGACGGGCTGCGGACGATCGAGGCGGAGATCGGCGAGATGAGCCAGCAACTGGCGCAAGGCGACCTCGACCAGCTGTCGACCCGCGAACGCTATCTCCAGATCCGCTACCGCGACGACGATCAGGGTGGGCCGGCCTGACGTGACCGGATGACCCTCTTCGCCGACCCAGCGCCGGAATGGCGGTTTCCCGATCGGGTGGCGTTGCCCTTCACGTTCGACGCCGCCGCGCTCGACGCCGACCTCAACCGGATCGAGGCACGTGAGTGGACGCGGCACGTGGTGCGGGAGAATTACGACGGGCGGTGGGACATGCTGCCGCTGCGCGCGCCCGCCGGGGAGACCCATCCGATTCGGCTGGTCTATCCCGATCCCGGCGCGACCGCCTTCGTCGATACCGCGCTGCTCGACGATGCGCCGGCGTTCCGCGCGGTGCTCGACAGCTTTCGCTGTCCGCTGCGAGTCGTCCGGCTGATGCGGCTCGCCGCCGGATCGCGCATCCTCGAGCATAGCGATGTTCGGCTGGATGCCGAGAGCGGGATGGCGCGGCTGCACGTGCCGATCCGCACCAACGCCGACGTCCGCTTCCTGCTCAACGGCGTGCCGGTGACGATGACACCGGGGAGCTGCTGGTATCTGCGCCTGTCCGACCCGCACGCGGTTACCAACGACGGCGCCAGCGACCGCGTCCATCTGGTGATCGACGTCGACGTCAATGCGTGGCTGCTGCGGATGCTGGAGGCCCCTTTCCGTTCGCCCTGAGCCTGTCGAAGGCCGCTCTTCTTTTTCGAAAGAAAGGACGGTGCTTCGACAAGCTCAGCACGAACGGGTCATATTTACGGCACGCCGTTCAAGCACGAAAAAGGGCCGGGAGATCGCTCTCCCGGCCCGTTTCCTTTCCGGCTGGTGGCCGGACGGACTGGATCAGAAATCCATGCCGCCCATGCCGCCCATGCCGCCGCCGCCCATCGGCATCGCCGGCTTGTCTTCCGGCAGCTCGCTCACCGCCGCTTCGGTGGTGATGAGCAGGCCGGCGACCGACGCCGCGTTCTGGAGCGCGGTGCGGACCACCTTGGTCGGATCGATCACACCGGCCTCGACCAGGTTCTCGTACTTCTCGGTCTGGGCGTTGAAGCCCTGGGTCGGATCGTTGCCCTCGAGCAGCTTGCCCGACACCACCGCGCCGTCATGGCCGGCGTTGGTGGCGATCTGACGCACCAGCGCCGACAGCGAGCGACGGACGATGTCGATGCCGCGCGTCTGGTCGTCGTTGGCGCCGGTCAGGCCCTCGATCGCCTTGGTGGCATAGAGCAGCGCGGTGCCGCCGCCCGGAACGATGCCTTCCTCGACGGCCGCGCGGGTCGCGTGCAGCGCGTCGTCGACGCGGTCCTTGCGCTCCTTGACCTCGACTTCGGACGCACCGCCGACCTTGATCACGGCGACGCCACCGGCCAGCTTCGCCAGACGCTCCTGGAGCTTCTCACGGTCATAGTCGCTGGTGGTGTTCTCGATCTGCGCACGGATCGCCTCGGTGCGGCCCTTGATCGCGTCGGCCTCACCGGCCCCATCGACGATGGTGGTGTTGTCCTTGTCGATCGACACGCGCTTGGCGGTGCCGAGCATGCCGAGCGTCACGTTCTCGAGCTTGATGCCGAGATCCTCGGAGATCACTTCGCCCTTGGTCAGGATCGCGATGTCCTCGAGCATCGCCTTGCGGCGATCGCCGAAGCCCGGTGCCTTGACGGCCGCGACCTTCAGGCCGCCGCGCAGCTTGTTGACCACCAGCGTGGCCAGCGCCTCACCCTCGATGTCCTCGGCGATGATGAGGAGCGGACGGCCGCTCTGCACCACGGCTTCGAGGATCGGCAGGATCGCCTGCAGGTTCGACAGCTTCTTCTCGTGGATCAGGATGTACGGATCGGCGAGCTCGACCGTCATCTTTTCCGGGTTGGTGATGAAGTAGGGCGACAGATAGCCGCGGTCGAACTGCATGCCCTCGACGACGTCCAGCTCGAATTCGAGGCCCTTGGCCTCCTCGACGGTGATGACGCCTTCCTTGCCGACCTTCTCCATCGCCTCGGCGATCTTCTCACCGACGACGGTGTCGCCGTTGGCCGAGATGATGCCGACCTGGGCGATCTCGTTCGAGCCGGACACCGGCTTCGAGCGGCTCTTGATGTCGTCGATCACCTTGGCGACGGCTAGGTCGATCCCGCGCTTCAGGTCCATCGGGTTCATGCCGGCGGCGACCGACTTCATGCCCTCACGCACGATCGCCTGGGCGAGCACGGTGGCGGTGGTGGTGCCGTCACCGGCGTTGTCGTTGGTCTTCGAGGCCACTTCGCGCAGCATCTGCGCGCCCATGTTCTCGAACTTGTCCTTCAGCTCGATCTCCTTGGCGACGGTGACGCCGTCCTTGGTGATACGCGGCGCGCCGAAGCTCTTGTCGATGACGACGTTGCGGCCCTTCGGCCCCAGCGTGACCTTGACGGCGTCGGCGAGGATATCGACGCCCTTGAGGATGCGCTCACGCGCGTCGCGGCTGAATTTTACGTCCTTGGCTGCCATGGTGGCTACCCTTTCAAATTGATGCGGTTGGTTCGAAAGTCACACTAAGGTCACACCTCGCGCGCGTCGGCGCGCGGCGGTGACCCGGCCATCACTCGACGATGCCGAGGATGTCCGATTCCTTCATGATCAGCAGATCTTCGCCGTTGACCTTGACCTCGGTGCCCGACCACTTGCCGAACAGGATCTTGTCGCCGGCCTTGACGTCGAGCGGGGTCACCTTGCCGTCCTCGGCCTTGGCGCCGGCACCGGCGGCGACGACTTCGCCTTCCTGCGGCTTTTCCTTGGCGGTGTCGGGGATGATGATCCCACCGGCGGTCTTTTCATCAGCCTCGACCCGGCGAACAAGCACGCGATCGTGCAGCGGACGGAAGTTCATGCGCGTCATCCCTTGTTTAGTGACGTGATGGTTGGACTTGGCACTCGCACAAGTCGAGTGCCAACGGCCGGCATATGTGGCGGGGGTGACACCTCGTCAAGGGCGGCGCGCCGATCCGCCCGCGAATAAAGTTCGCCCGTCGCCGACCCGCCACGAGACTGCGCCGGAACGGTGCCAGCGCCACCGGCCCGACGAAGCGGGCGGGCGGGCGGATCACGATGGTTAGCGCCGCGATGATCCGCGCCGAAGCGGCGGCATCGGCGGAGCAAAGCGCAAGGGAGGATTCACGCTTTTCGGCTCCCCTGGGCACCAGACGGGCGCGTGGTCCGTCGGCATGAGAGGAATCGTCACCGATGCCCATTTCCCCCAGAATGGCGCTGGCCGGCGCCGCCGTGGCCGCCGCCCTGACCGCCGGCACCGCCGCCGCGCAGACCGCCCCGGCGCTGCCCAATCCCGCCAGCATCGTCTCGGTCGACGCCGGCAGCTTTCACACCGGCCATTCCCCGACCGGCCCCGCCACCGCGATCAACCTCGGCCAGACCAGCAAGCGCGAAGGCGTGCTGGCCACGGTCGACGCGCTGACCGGCGGCCCGCTGGTCAACGTCGCGGTCAACAGCCTGACCAAGGCGGGCACCACCCAGCTGGCCGACGTGGCGACGGTCACGGCGGGGGGCGCCTCGGTGACCGCGCCCAACGACGGCAATGCGGTGGTGGGCGTCAACGTCGCCGGCAGCGATCCCGGGATCACCCGGCAGGTCGGCGTCAACGTGTTGACCGGCGGCAACGTCGTCGACGTCACGGTCGGCGCGCTGGGCGTGGCGGTGCCGACGTGGACCGGCATCCCCGGCCTGTCGAACCTGCCGCTGAAGATCACGCTGCCCAAGCCGTTCGGCAAGTAAGCCGGTCCCCCTTCGTCCCGGCCACCCCCGCCGGCGACTGAGGCGGGCGCGGCGCGCGGGGCCCTCCCTCGGCCATCCCCCGCGCGCCGCGTCCTTTTTCCGCATTTTTATCCGCGTATTTCCGCCAATTGCCCCCTCGCCGCCCTTGCTTTAGCGTCGCCGCACCGATTCCGCAGAGGGATGTGTCAGTGAAGCTGGTTCGAGGTGCGTGGAAACTGCTGGTCGGGATCAAGGACGCGCTCGTCCTGGTCTTCCTGTTGCTGTTCTTCGGGGGCCTGTTCGCCCTTCTCAACGCGCGGCCCGCGCCCAAGGCGATCCGCGACGGCGCGCTGGTGGTGGCGCTGGAGGGCCGGCTGGTCGAACAGCCGCAGGAGGTCGATCCGCTCGCCAGCCTGGGCGGCGGCGGCGTCACCGGCGAGGTACGGCTGCGCGACGTGATCCGCGCGCTCGACAGCGCCAAGGGCGACAACCGGGTCAAGGCGGTGGTGCTCGATCTCGATCGCTTCGCCGGCGGCTATCCCGCCGCGGTGGCAGAGGTCGCCGCCGCGGTCGGCCGGGTGCGCGCCAGCGGCAAGCCGGTGCTGGCCTATGCCACCGGCTATCTCGACAGCAGCTACCTGATCGCCGCCAACGCCAGCGAGGTGTGGGTCGACCCGATGGGCGGCACGCTGTTTTCCGGCCCCGGCGGATCGCAGCTCTACTACAAGGGGCTGATCGACAAGCTGGGCGTCAACGTCCACGTCTATCGCGTCGGCCAGTTCAAGTCGGCGGTCGAGCCCTATACGCTGACCGGCCAGTCCGAGCCGGCGCGCGCCGCTAACCAGGCGCTGTACGGCACGATCTTCAGCCAGTGGCAGGACAATGTCGCCAAGGCGCGGCCCAAGGCGAAGCTCGCCGATTTCCTGGCGCAGCCCGACAAGGTGGTGGTCGCCGCCAACGGCGACATCGCGCAGGCCAATCTGGCGGCGGGGCTGGTCGACAAGCTGGGCGACCGCGTCGCGTTCGGCAAGCGCGTGGCGGAGATTGCCGGCGCGGGCGACGACAAGGCGGCGGGCAGCTATCGCGCGATCAAGCTGGCCGACTGGCTGGCGGCCAATCCGGCCTCGACCTCCGGCGACGCGATCGGCGTGATCACCGTCGCCGGAGAGATCGTCGACGGCAAGGCCAGCGCCGGCACGGCGGGCGGCGCGACGATATCGAAGCTGCTGCTCGACGGGCTGGCCAAGAAGAAGCTCAAGGCATTGGTGGTGCGGGTCGATTCGCCGGGCGGATCGGCGCTGGCCAGCGAGCAGATCCGCCAGGCGGTGCTCCAGGCCAAGGCGCAGGGTCTGCCGGTGGTCGTGTCGATGGGCGGACTGGCGGCGTCGGGCGGCTATTGGGTGGCGACGGCCGGCGACACGATCTTTGCCGAGCCCAACACCATCACCGGATCGATCGGCATCTTTGGCATCCTGCCGACGTTCGAGAACGCGCTGGCCAAGATTGGCGTCACCGCCGACGGCGTCGCCACCACGCCGCTGACCGGCCAGCCCGACGTCTATCGCGGCACCTCGCCCCAGCTCGACGCGGTGCTGCAATCGAGCATCGAGAACGGCTATCGCCGCTTCATCGCCCGCGTCTCCGAAGCGCGCAGGCTGACGCCCGAGCGAGTCAACGAGATCGGCCAGGGCCGGGTGTGGGACGGCGGGACCGCGCATCAGTTGAAGCTGGTCGACCGGTTCGGCACGCTCGACGATGCCGTGGCGGAGGCGGCGCGGCGCGCCAAACTCGACCCGGCCAAGGTCCATCCCGTCTTTCTGGAAAAGGAACCCAAATGGACCTCGCGACTGGCGGCTTCGCTGATGAGCAATGACGAAGACGATGCCGGCGCGCCGGCCGGCGACGCGCTCGCCCGGCTGTCCGCCCAGCGCCGCGCGGTGTTCGCCCAGGCGATCGGCGACGCGCGGCGGATCGCGACCGGCCCGTCGGTGCAGGTGCTGTGCCTGGAATGCGCCGCCTATGCGCCGCCCCGGCCGAGCGCCGCCGACCGGAAGCTGGCCGACATGCTGTTCGCGCGGTTGTTCCAATGATCGCGATCCGCGCCGCGCGGCCCGAGGATGCCGCCGCGATCGCCGCGATCTATGCGCCCTATGTGCTGGGCGGCACGGTGTCGTTCGAGACCGATCCGCCCGACGCCGACACGATGCGCGCGCGGATGGAGGCGTCCGGCGGACTCTATCCGTGGCTGGTCGCGACCAATGGGGAGAACGATCACGGCGTGCTCGCCTATGCCTATGCCGGGCAATGGCGCGACCGGCCGGCGTATCGTTATGCGGTCGAGACGTCCTATTATGTCGCCGGGGCGATGGCCGGCCAGGGCGTGGGGCGGCTGCTGTACGAGGCGCTGGTCGACACGCTGCGCCAGCAGGGCTTTACCCAGGCGGTGGCGGTGGTCTCCCTCCCCAACGATCAGGTGATCCGCACGCACGAGGCGGTCGGATTCCGCCGCACCGGCATGTACCGCGAGATCGGCTTCAAGCAGGGCCGCTGGGTCGACGTCGGTTTCTGGCAGTGCGAGCTGAACGAAGGTCAGATCCCCCCGGTCGAGCCGCGCCCGTTCAGCGAAGTGGGAGTGGTGCGGGTCTGAAGAAGAGGAAGTTTGTTCGCGCGGAGGCGCGGAGGCGCGGAGAGATGTCGCCTGCCGTGCCGTCGGCAGCGCCAGCGGCCTGAAAGAACGCCGCTTGCCATGGATTCGATGGTCTCGCTGACGCGAGACGGGGCCAGGGGCGAAACACCTCCGCGCCTCCGCGCGAACAAACTGCTTCTTCTACCGCCGCCCGCGATAGGCCGGCAGGCCCAGCCGCCAGTAGATCGCGGCGGCGCGCAGGGCGAAGCCGGCGGCGGCGGCGATCGGAGCGGCGATCGGCGACGGCACCCCGGCCAGGTGGAGCACGACGTACAGCCCGGCCGCCAGCGCGGCGGCGGTGACGTAGAGTTCGGGCCGCATCAGGATCGACGGTTCCCCGGCCAGCACGTCGCGGATGATCCCGCCGACGCAGGCGGTCACCACCCCCATCAGCGCCGCCGGCACCGGCGGGATGCCGAAGCCGAGCGCCTTGGCCGCGCCGAACACCGCATAGGCCGCCAGCCCGGCGGCATCGAGCCAGTCGAGCGCCGCGCCCGACCACCAATGCTGCGGCGTCACCCAGATCAGCAGCGCGACGCCCAGGCACACCGCCGCCAGCAGCGGATCATGGACCCAGAACACCGGCGCGCCGATCAGCAGGTCGCGCACGCTGCCGCCGCCGACCCCGGTGACCAGCGCAAAGAAGGTGACGGTGACCAGGGTCTGCGCCCGCCCCGCCGCCGCCAGCGCGCCGGTGGCGGCGAACACGGCGATGCCGAACAGGTCGAGCCAGGGCAGGATCGGGCCAAGGCCGGGGGTGAGTGCGACGGTCATCGACCAAGCGATGTAACGGGCCGACGAGCCGCGTCAAATAAGCCGCGCCGGCAACGCTTTGTCAGGGGTTTTGCCCGATATGCCACGGATGAGTTTGGAGGACAGCGTGCACAGCATCCGCATCGACCCGGTCCATAATCTGATCGAGGCGAAGTTCACAGGCTACTTCACGCCGGAGGTCGCCCGCGAAGCCGGGGAGGCGGTCCGTGCGGCCATCGTATCGCTGGGCAACGGCGCCGGGCAGCATCTGTCGCTGTACGACGTCAGCGAGGCCAATATCGCGCCCGGCGAGACGATCGAACTGCTCCAGCGCACCTTCGCCGATCCCAGGGTTCGCCCGCTATGGGCACGGCGGGTCGCCTATTTCACCCCGTCGACGCTGGCCCGATTGCAGCTGCAGCGCCTGCGCCAGTCGCGCGACGACATCGGCGTGTTCGCCGACCGCGACTCCGCGCTGGCGTGGCTGATTTCGTAGGGGAAGCAGCCGCCGTCCCGGCGCGAGTCGGGGATCGATCGGGTCGGGTCGGACGAAATCCGAAAAGACCCCACGTCCGTGCGACGCGGCTTTGGCGTCCGCCCGGTGGCGGGATGACGTATCGGAGGATTTATTCCGGCGTCGGCACCGGCTCCGCCACGGCGTCGGGGGCGCCGGTGCGGTTGATGCTGCTGGCGATGCTGCTCACCGCGCCCAGATAGCTGCGAGTCGCCGGCCCCCGGTAGAGCCCGCGCAGATAGGCACGGTCGAAGCTGGTCAGTTCGGCCGGCGCGGCGGCGGCATCGGTTCCGAACAGCTTGAGGATGGTGTTGTCGCCGCTGCCGGCGTCGCGGGTCCGCGCCAGCGCGCGCATCGCGGCATAGTCGCCCAACTGGCGCAGCGTCTTGCCCATCGCCGCCGCGCGATCGATCAGCACCACCGATCCGGCGATGTCCTGCCGCGTCGACGGGTTGATGATCGACACGCTGTGGACCAGCAGCATCGGCATCGGATTGGCGCCGCGCCCCGACGGATCGGACACCGACCCGACCCGCTCGCCGTCGCGGTCGCGCAACTCGGAGAGCGTCAGGACGTGGACCGGACCGGAATCGGCCAGCAATCGCTTGCGTTCGGCAGTGCCGATTGCGGAAAACGTCCCCGGACGCGCCTTGTACAGCGCCTTGAGCACCGCCTGACCGTTGTCGACCATCACCACGGTCAGGTTGGGCGCGCAGCCGGGCTTGTCGACCGCGATCCCGGCATCGCGCGCGGCGGCGGTGATCCGTTCGACGACGATCCGGTCATATTGCGGCTCGAACCCGACGCTGGCGGCGCACACCGGATCGGAAAAGCGCGCGACCTGTCCATCGCTGCGCGTGGTGATCGCGGTGGTCAGGCCGCGCACCGCCGCTTCCCGCGCCTTTGATTCGGCCTGGCCGGTGACGACGATATCCTGACCGTCGCGCGGCGGCGGCGGCTGATCCTGCGCGGATAGCGGCGCGGCGACCGCCAGCGCCGCCAGCATGAAGATCGGGACGGGGATTGGTGACACTGGCTGACTCCTGCCCCGCCACCCTATCGCACGTCGCGGGGCGGCGCACGACGAAGTCGCGAAGCGGGCGCCGCGCGCGACGAACCGCACGCGCGCGCCCGTTCCAATCGACATGACGTCAGATGTGGATCGGCTTGCCCGTCACCGCCATCGCCGCTTCCTTGATCGCCTCGCTGTGCGTCGGGTGGGCGTGGCAGGTGTAGGCGATATCCTCACTGGTCGCGCCGAATTCCATCGCCTGCGCCGCCTGCGCGATCATCGTGCCGGCGGGCACCGCGATGATCCACACGCCCAGCACGCGATCGGACTTGGCGTCGGCGATCACCTTCACGAAGCCGTCGGGCTCGTGATTGGTCTTGGCGCGCGAATTGGCCATCATCGGGAACTTGCCGACCTTGACCTCGCCCTTCGCCTTGGCCGCTTCCTCGGTCAGGCCGACGCCCGCGATCTCGGGCCAGGTGTAGACCACGCTGGGGATGACATCGTGGTTCACGATGCCAGTCAGCCCGGCGATGTTCTCCGCCACCGCGATGCCCTCGTCCTCGGCCTTGTGCGCCAGCATCGGGCCGGGGATGACGTCGCCGATCGCCCACACGCCGTCGACCGCGGTGCGGAAGCTGTGGTCGGTCTCGATCTGGCCGCGCGCGTTGAGGGTCAGGCCGGCCTTGTCCAGCGCCAGCCCGTCGACGTTGGGACGGCGCCCGATCGACACCAGCACCGCGTCGGCCTCGATCGTCTCCGCCGCGCCGCCCGCGGCCGGCTCGACCGTCAGCGTCGCCTTGTCGCCATTGACCGCCACGCCGGTGACCTTGGTCGACAACTTGAATTCGATGCCCTGCTTCTTGAAGATCTTGTTGGCTTCCTTGCGGACGTCGCCGTCGAAGCCGGGCAGGATCTGGTCGAGGAATTCGACGCAGGTGACCTTGGCCCCGAGCCGGCGCCACACGCTGCCCAGCTCCAGCCCGATCACGCCGCCGCCGATCACCACCAGATGATCGGGGACCTTCGCCAGTTCCAGCGCGCCGGTCGAATCGACCACGATACCCTTGGCGTTATCGATCTCGACGCCCGGCAGCGGCGTCACCGACGATCCGGTGGCGATGACGATGTTCTTCGCGGTGACCTTTTCGCCGCCGACGGTGACGGTGTGGGCGTCCTCGAACGCGGCGCGGCCCTTCAGCCACGTCACCTTGTTCTTCTTGAACAGGAATTCGATGCCGCCGGTCAGCTGCTTGACCGCGTCCTTGCGCTGGCCGTGCATCGCGTCGAGGTCCAACTCGGGCGTGACCTTGATCCCCAGCTTGGCGAAGCTGCCGTTGGCGGCGTGATCGAAATATTCGGACGCGTGCAGCATCGCCTTCGACGGGATGCAGCCGACGTTGAGGCAGGTGCCGCCCAGCGTCTCACGGCTTTCGGCGCAGGCGGTGCGCAGGCCGAGCTGCGCCGCGCGGATCGCCGCGACATAGCCGCCCGGGCCGGCACCGATCACGAGGACGTCATAATCAAACTCGGCCATCTCTCACTCCGTTCGCCCCGAGCTTGTCGAAGGGCCGTTTTGCTCTTCCGCGCCCGGTGAAGGACGGTGCTTCGACAAGCTCAGCACGAACGGAAGATGGGTATCCGCGATGTAACTTACAGGTCGATCAGGATGCGCGTCGGATCCTCGATCGCGTTCTTGAGCGCGACCAGGAAGGTCACCGCCTCGCGCCCGTCGACCAGGCGGTGGTCGTAGCTGAGCGCGAGATACATCATCGGCCGGATCACGATCTGGCCGTCGCGGACCACCGGGCGGTCCTCGATGCGGTGGAGGCCGAGCACCGCCGACTGCGGCGGGTTGATGATCGGGGTCGACATCAGGCCGCCGAACACACCGCCGTTCG
>NZ_DATMGG010000198.1:0-21271 GCF_035555815.1 Sphingomonas sp. | reverse complement strand
CGAACTGATCCCGCTGTGCCACCCCCTGCCGCTGACCTCTGTGGTAATCGACCTGACCATCGGCGACGACGCGATCACCGCCACCGCCACCGCCATCACCGACGCGAAGACCGGCGTGGAGATGGAGGCGCTCACCGCCGTCAACGTCGCGCTGTTGACCATCTACGACATGGCCAAGGCGATCGATAAGGGGATGACGATCGAGGCTGTGCGGCTGGAGCGCAAGACCGGCGGCAAATCGGGCGACTGGGTCCGCGCGTGACCGTGCCGCTGCTCGCGGTGGCCGACGCGCAGGCGCGATTGTTGGCGCTGGCGACGCCGGTCGCGACCGAGCGGGTGCCGCTGCCCGACGCCGCCGGACGCTGGGCCGCCGAAGACGTCGTCGCGCGCCGGACCCAGCCAGCCGCCGACCTGTCGGTGATGGACGGCTATGCGTTGCGCTTCGCCGACCTGCCCGGCCCGCTCCGCCTGATCGGCGAAAGCGCGGCGGGACGACCGTTCGCCGGCACGATCCAGCCGGGCGAAGCGACGCGCATCTTCACCGGCGCGATCATGCCGGCCGGCGCCGATACCGTGCTGGTGCAGGAGGATACCGAGGATCGCGGCGGGATGATCCACCTGACCGGCCCCGGCCCTGCCCGCGCCGGCGCACATATCCGTCCACGCGGGCTGGATTTCGCGGAGGGTGATCCGCTGATTGCGGCCGGCGAGCGGCTGACGCCCGCCCGGATCGCGCTCTCCGCGCTCGCCGGTCACGGCACGCTTTCGGTACACCGCCCGCTGCGGATCGCCGTTGCCGCGACCGGCGACGAACTGGTGCCGCCCGGCGCGCCCGTCGCCGATGGTCGCCTGCCCGAGAGCAACGGTGCGATGGTGGCGGCGATGCTGGCGGCCTGGCCGGTGCAAGTCGTCCAACTCGGCATCCTGCCCGATCGGCTCGACTCGCTCACCGCCGCGTTTGCCGGGGTGGAGGCCGATATCCTCGTCACGTCGGGCGGGGCATCGGTCGGCGATCACGACCTGGTCCGCCCCGCGTTGGAAGCCGCCGGCGCCGCGATCGATTTCTGGCGGGTCGCGGTCCGCCCCGGCCGCCCGATGATGGCCGGGAGGCTGGGAAGCGCGGTGGTGCTGGGGCTGCCCGGCAACCCGGTGTCCGCGTTCGTCACCGCGACCCTGTTCCTTCATCCGCTGATCGCCGCCTTGTCAGGAGCGTCCGATCCGCTGCCCCGCACGCGGCGCGTCCCGCTGGGCGCCGCGCTGCCCGCGAACGATTCGCGCGCGGATTATCTGCGCGCCGAACTGCGTGGGGGGCAGGCATTCGCTCTGCCGATGCAGGACAGCTCGATGGTGCGCGCGCTGGCGCGGGCCACCTGCCTGATCGTCCGCCCGCCCCATGCCCCGGCGGCGGAAATCGGCGACTCGGCGGAGATCCTCGACCTTGCTTGACAGCGTGTGGAACAATCCATAAACGTTCCGTGTCTGTTCTGGGCTGGAGAACCCTATGCTCACGCGCAAGCAATATGAGCTGCTCTGCTTCATCGATGATCGGCTGCGGGAAAGCGGCGTGTCGCCCTCTTTCGAGGAGATGAAGGAGGCGCTCGACCTCAAGTCCAAGTCGGGCGTGCACCGCCTGATCTCGGCGCTTGAGGAACGTGGCTTCCTGCGCCGCCTGCCCAATCGCGCCCGCGCGCTCGAGGTCATCAAGATGCCCGAGCGGACCGAGGCGAAGAAGGCGCCCGCGCGCGCCGCCCCGGCGCCCGCCGCCGCGCGGCCGCCGCAACCGGCCAACGACGTGATCGAGATTCCGCTGCACGGCCGCATCGCCGCCGGCGTCCCGATCGAGGCGCTGGAGGGCGCGACGATGCTCCCCGTCCCCGCCGCGCTGCTCGGATCGGGCGATCATTACGCGCTGGAGGTCGCCGGCGATTCGATGGTCGACAAAGGCATCCTGGACGGCGACTACGCCCTGATCCGCCGCACCGAGGTGGCGCGCGACGGGGACATCGTCGTCGCGCTGATCGACGACAGCGAGGCGACGCTCAAGACCTTCTACCGCGAGGGCGCG
This sequence comes from Sphingomonas sp., assembly GCF_035555815.1. GTDB lineage: Bacteria > Pseudomonadota > Alphaproteobacteria > Sphingomonadales > Sphingomonadaceae > Sphingomonas. Next base: position 19,206 of record NZ_DATMGG010000198.1, on the reverse strand, counting down.
ATGATCCGCCTCGATCCGGCCAACCGCGCCTATGATCCGCAACGCTACGCGTCGGGCCAAGTGCGCGTGCAGGGCAAGCTGGCGGGATTGCTGCGGCGGTATTGAGGGGGCGGAGGGCTGTTGGCGATCGTCTACCGGAATCTATCTATTTGACCGGTGGAGCGATACCGCTCCCTGGAGGACGGTACGCAGTTATCAGATGACGCTCGCCGATGGCGGCTATTGGGTAATTTGCTGCCGTTCGTTTGGGCGGGCGAAGCTAGACTTCGGTTTCGAATAACTCACGGCCATACGGGAGATCACCCAGGCGCTCCACGTAGCATGCGGCATGACAAGGCCACGACTGACAGCCCTCACCGTTTGTAGCGATCGATAGCGTGCAGGAATCGAGGCCCGCCTCATCAATAGGCTTTGAACAGAAGCAGCAGACGCCGTTTTTCATTATGCCTTCTCGATACCTGCGCGTCAGTGGGGCAGTCATTGGTTGGCCGATGTTGGCAGCGAAGGCGAACGTTCGCCAGTGGGCGCTTTCTGCCCCCTTTCACGTATCGGCTGGACGGTCGCCGGGCGCATCCACGGGTGCCGCCCCGCCAGCGCGGCGACGCTCTGGATACGCGCCGGATCGAACGTCACCGTCACCCCGCCCGATCGCGCCAGGAACGGCCGGTCGAGCTTGAGCCAGCGTGGCGTGCATCGGCGCGGGAGGCGGCGTTCGCTGACCACGATGTCGGCGGCGCGACACGCCGCGATCAGCGGGCCGGCATCGACCAGATAGGCCGATCGCGTCGCCAGCACCCGCCATTCCCGGCCGCCGCGCGTGATCGTCGCCAGGCACAGATCGGTGTTGCAGCGCGCGCCGGGCGCGTCGTCGAGCGCGGGCAGCATCCCGTCGACCCCGCCGCTTTCGGCCAGCGTCATGCGGACGTAATCGCCGGCCCGTTCGCGCAGCAGCGCCAGCCCGCCGTCGACGGTGCGCAGCGCTAGATGTCGGCCATCGCCGGTGACGATCAAATCGGGCGCGGGCGTGGCGATCGCCCAGCCGGCGCCCAGCACCACCGGGATCAGCCCACACAGTCGCCAACGGGTTTTCCACAACATGATCCACAGCCCGCCCGCGATCATCAAGCCGAACGCGCCGCGCGGCATCGCCGGCAGCGCGGTGATCGCGCCCGGCGTCGCGGCGGTGGCGTGGGCGATCCACAACAGCAGGTCGAGCGACCGCGCGCACAGCCACCACACCGGCGCGCCCAGCCCGGCCACGTCGAGCAGCAGCGCCAGCGCCTCGAGCGGCATGGTGACGAAGGTGGTGAGCGGGATCGCGACGATATTGGCGAGCGCGCCGTACAGCCCGGCCTTGTGGAAATGGAACAGCCCGATCGGGATCAGCGCGACCTCCACCACCACCCCGGTCAGCAGCAGCGACGCGAAATTGCGCGCCAGCCGCCGCCCGCGCCCCTCCTCACGCGGAGCGAACCATCCGCGCACCCGCCCGCTCTCATGCAGCGCGACGATCGCGGTGACCGCGGCGAACGACAGTTGGAAGCTCGCCCCCGCCACCGATTCGGGCCAGAGCAGCATCACCGCCAGCGCCCCCGCACCGACCAGCCGCAGCGTCACCGCTTCGCGCCCGATCGCCAGCGCGGCGAGCACCAGCAGCGCGGCGACGCAGCTGCGGATCGTCGGCACCTCCGACCCGGTCAGCAGCGTGTAGCCGATCGCCGCCAGCGCGCCCGCCCCCGCCGCGATCAGCGGCAGCCGCGCGTGGAGCGCCAGCCACGGGCTGAGCGCCAGCATCCGCAATACCAGCAGCATCGTCGCGCCGACCACGGCGGTGATGTGCAGCCCGCTGACCGACAACAGGTGCGCGAGGCCTGATCGCCGCATCGCCTCCGCATCCGCTTCGGGGATTCCGCCCTGATCGCCGGTCGCCAGCGACGCCGCGACCGCGCCGCCGGCGCCGGGGACGCGGCGCTGGATATGCGCCGATAACCGCGCGCGCAGGTCCGATCCGGGGGCCGCGCCGGGCGCGATCACCGTCACCGGGGCAAAGCCGCGCCCGGTCGCGCCGATGCGGTCGAACCACGCGACGCGGGCATAGTCGTAGGCGCCGGGCACCGCTGCGCCCTGCGGCGGCATCAGCCGCGCGCGCAGCCCGATGACGGCGCCGCGCGTCAATCCCGCCGGCACGTCCCCCTCGGCCAGATTGACCCGGACGTGGCCGGGCAGGCCCACGGCATCGACTGGGGCGAGCCGCAGACGCACCAGCCCACGTGCCGCCAGCGGCTCGATCCGCTCGACCCGCGCGGTAAAGGCGGCGACCACAGGCCGCGCCAGCACCGGCGCGGCGACTCGTTCGGCGCGCCACCACACCAGCGCACAGCCCAGCGCCACCGCCAGCCCGCCGATCAGCAGCGCGCGTCCCGCCCGCGCGCCCAGCGGCAGCATCACCCCCGCCGCCGCGGTGCCCAGCCCGCCAAACACCACCGCCGCCCACGCCGCGCGATCGGGTAGCACGAACCACGCCGCGATTCCCGCGACCAGCATCACCGGTAGCCACAGCACGATCTGGTCGCGCTCCGCCTCCAGCCAGCGTTCCAGCGCCGCGCCGGCGTCGGTCGACCACCCGCGCGCGATTTGGCGCCGGGCAGGCTGCATGCTAGGGGGCGCGGCGGCTGAAGTGGCCATCGAAATCATAGTCTGGGAGCATGCGCGCTTGGGCGCAACATCGACCTCGGGCGCGTCGGCGTCCGGTTCCGCCATCGTTACCCGTTTCGCGCCGTCGCCGACCGGGTATCTCCACATCGGCAATGCCCGCACCGGCATGTTCGCCTGGCTGTACGCGCGCCATCACGGCGGGCGCGCGCTGCTGCGGATCGAGGATACCGACAAGGTCCGATCGACCAAGGAAGCCATCGACGTCATCTTCGACGGACTCGGCTGGCTCGGGCTGGATTGGGACGACGAGCCGGTGTTCCAGGCGACTCGGGTCGATCGTCATGCGGAGGTCGCCGCCGAATTGCTGGCGAAGGGCGCCGCCTATCGCTGCTACATGACGCAGGACGAGCTGGCGGAGGCTCGCGCCGCCGCCGAACGCGATCGCCGCCCGTTCCGCCTGCAGTCGCCCTGGCGCGACGCGGACCCGTCCACCGCGCCGGACCGTCCGTTCGTCGTACGAATCAAGGCCCCGCGAGAGGGCGAAACGGTGGTCGACGACCTCGTCCAGGGTCGGGTGACGGTCGCCAATGCCGAGCTGGACGACATGGTCCTGCTCCGTTCCGACGGCACGCCGACCTATATGCTCGCTGTCGTCGTCGACGATTTCGACATGGGCGTGACCCACGTCATTCGCGGCGACGATCACCTCAACAACGTGTTCCGCCAGCTGACCATCGTTCACGCGATGGGTTGGCCGGAGCCGGTCTATGCCCATATCCCGCTGATCCACGGCGGCGACGGCGCCAAATTGTCGAAGCGGCACGGCGCGCTGGGCGTCGACGCCTATCGCGATGAGCTCGGGATCCTGCCCGAAGCGCTGTTCAACTATCTGTTGCGGCTCGGCTGGGGGCATGGCGATGACGAGATCATCTCACGCGAACAGGCGATCGCGTGGTTCGATCTGGACGCGGTCGGAAAATCACCAGCGCGGTTCGATATCAAGAAACTGGAAAACCTGAACGGCCATTACATCCGGGCGACAGATGATAGCACGCTATCCGATCTGGTTGCCGGCCGCCTCGATTTCGAGGTGAGCGCCGAGCAGCGTGATTTGCTGCGCCGCGCCATGCCCTCGCTGAAGCCGCGCGCCGCCAATCTCCTCGACCTGACCGATGGTGCGGCATTTCTATTTCGCACTCGCCCACTAGGGATTGACCCCGACGCGGCGCCGCTTTTCGAAGGTGGGGCACGCACATTGCTGGCGCGGATCCATGCGGCACTTGACGGCGCCGTTTCGTGGGATACGGAGACGCTCGAAACGGCGGTCCGCGAGGTCGCCGAGGCCGCGGGCGTCAAGCTCGGGGCGGTCGCGCAGCCGCTGCGCGCCGCTCTCACCGGTCGGCGGACCTCGCCTGGAATCTTCGACGTGCTCGAGTTGCTCGGGCGCGAGGAGAGCCTGGGACGGATCGCCGATCAAATGGCCTGAATCCGGGCCGGACATAGCAAAAGGACAGCGCGTATGAGCGAAGTCGCCGACAAGCCCGCCCTGGCGATCGGAAACAAGGACTACCAGGTTCTGCAGGGGACCGTGGGGCCGGACGTGGTCGATATCCGCAAATTCTATGCCCAATCGGGCATGTTCACCTACGACCCCGGCTTTACCTCCACCGCGAGCTGCGAATCGGCGCTGACCTATATCGACGGCGACGAGGGGGTGCTGCTCCACCGCGGCTATCCGATCGGCCAGCTCGCCGAAAAGTCGAGCTTCATGGAAGTGAGCCACCTGCTGCTCAACGGCGAGCTGCCGTCGAAGAGCGAACTGGACAAGTTCACCCATACGATCAGCCGCCACACGATGCTGCACGAACAGCTCGCCACCTTCTACCGTGGCTTCCGGCGCGATGCCCACCCGATGGCGATCATGTGCGGCGTGGTCGGCGCGCTTTCCGCCTTCTACCATGATTCCACGGACATCACCGATCCGCAGCAGCGTATGATCGCCAGCCATCGGCTGATCGCGAAGATGCCGACGATCGCGGCGATGGCGTACAAGTACAGCGTGGGACAGCCGTTCCTCTATCCCGACAATTCGCTGTCCTACACCGGAAATTTCCTGCGCATGACGTTCGGCGTCCCGGCGGAGGAATATGTCGTCGATCCGGTGATCGAGAAGGCGATGGACCGGATCTTCATCCTCCACGCCGATCATGAGCAGAACGCATCGACCTCTACGGTGCGGCTGGCCGGTTCGTCGGGCGCCAATCCGTTCGCGTGCATCGCGGCGGGGATCGCGTGCCTGTGGGGGCCGGCGCATGGCGGGGCCAACGAAGCCGCGCTCAACATGCTGCGCGAGATCGGCACGCCCGATCGCATCCCCGAATATATCGCCCGTGCGAAGGACAAGAACGATCCGTTCCGCCTGATGGGCTTTGGCCACCGGGTCTACAAGAACTATGATCCGCGCGCGACTGTGATGCAGCAGACCGTTCGCGAGGTGTTCGCCGCGATGAAGGTCAGCGATCCGGTGTTCGACGTCGCGCTCCAGCTTGAAGAGATGGCGCTGAACGACCCGTATTTCGTCGAAAAGAAGCTGTTCCCGAACGTCGATTTCTATTCGGGCGTGATCCTGTCGGCGATCGGTTTCCCGACGACGATGTTCACCGTGCTGTTTGCGCTGGCCCGCACGGTCGGCTGGGTGGCGCAGTGGAACGAGATGATCTACGATCCGGAGCAGAAGATCGGTCGCCCGCGCCAGCTCTACACCGGGCCGACGCAGCGCGATTACGTCGCGATCGACCAGCGCTGACATGATCAGGCATCCCCGTCGTCTGGTGCAGGCGACGGGGATGCGTATCGCGCCCTAACGGCGCCTGGCCGATCCGACCTCGATCCAGCGCGCCAGATCGTCCATCAGCTCGCCGGAAACCGGCCGGGTCCATTTATATTCATCGGGCGTCATCTTGCCCTCGCCTTCCTGCATGATGTGGTTGAGCCGGGGATATTCCTTGAGCGTCACCCCCGGCGTGTCGGACAGCACGGCGCGCCACGCCTGCCAGTCCTCCTCGGTGATCAGATAATCGCGGTCGCCGTGCATGATGGCGACGCGTCCGCCCGCCGCAACCAGTTTCCGGACCTGTCCGATCGGATCGATCGCGGCCATGTCGCGCCAGTACCAGACCGGGCTGCCGTGGATGACCTCATTCGCGTCCGACGCGGGGGTGAGCGCGTTGAGGCGCTCGCCATTCTGCCGGATCTCGCCCGCGCGTTTCAGGGTATCGGGCGCGGTCGAGATGCTCGCGACATAGTTCGCCTGCTGGATCAGGATGTCACCGATCGGGCGCGGCGAACTCGACATGATCAGGGCTCCGGCCAGCCTGTTGTTGTTGGCGATCGTCGCCGCCAGCATCCCACCCTGGCTGTTGCCGAAGATATAGATCCTCTTCGGATCGACTCCGGCGGTGCGCTTGAGCAGGGCGGCAGCGCTCGATGCGTCCTCGACGAACTCCTCGTTCAGCGTCGGCGGGCGGCCAAGCGCCTTGAACTCCGCGCGATGCTCGGTGGTGCGCTTGGTGTAGCGGATGACCGCGACACCGCGCGCGGCCATGCCCCAGGCGAGATCGCGGTAGATCACGCTGCCGCCCACATTCATGTCGAGCGTCCCCGGTCCCGATCCGTGGACCAGCACCATCGCCGGGAATGGCCCCTTGCCCTTTGGCATCGTCAGCGCGGCGGTAACCTGCCATTCGCCCGCTCCCAGTGTGACGCGCTGTTCGGTCACGCCTGCGGGAAGTTCCAGGTACGCCGGGCGCTCCGTCTCGCCCGACTGGGCAGCGGATATATTGGGCGCCGCAACTATTAACCCGATCGCCGTGGCAGCGCGTATCCAATTCCTGTGCATCTACATCTCCAAACCCCCATTCGACATTATGGCGACACGGTTTGGATTTGGCGACGTCGTTAAGCGATCAGGGGATTGTTGCGTGGTATAGTTGCATCGATACACAGAATTCTACCGCTGGATGACCGGACATCCACGGTAGATTATCGCCACAAGCGATTGATCGCCCTCAAATTTCGCGACACCGCGCTGAACAGGGCATTGTTACCGTGTCGTCGCCTTACCGCGCGGGCAGTCTGAACACGAAACGCGCGCCCTCGCCGGGGGCGCTGTCGACGATGATGTCGCCGCCCATCGCCCGTGCCAGCCGGCGGGAGATGTAGAGGCCCAGCCCGCTGCCGCCGACTTCCGAACTGTCGACCCGTTCGAACTTCTCGAAGATCCGCGCCTGATCGTCGGGCGCGATTCCCTTGCCCTGATCGGCGACGATCACGCAGACCGCGTCGCCGTCGCGTTGCGGGCGCACCCATACCATGCCGCCCGGCGGCGAATAGCGCACCGCGTTGCCGATCAGATTGACCAGCACTTGCAAAGCCCGGCGGAAATCACCCGATGCGGGCAAGGCGTCCTCGCTGGCGGGCTTGTCGATGCGGACCTGGTTCTCGGCGGCGCGCACCGCCATCAGCCCCGCCGCGCGCCGCGCCACGTCGGCCAGATCGATCGGTTCGGAGTGGACCACGAAATCCTCGCGCTCGATCGCCTCCAGGTCGACCAGATCGTCGACCAGCCCCAGCAAATGGCGCCCGGCGGTGGCGATGTCGCCCGCATAATCGGTATAGCGCGGCGCCAGCGGCCCTTCGACCTGCGCGCTCATGCTGTTGGCGTTGGCTATGATCCGTTCGAGCGGGGTGCGCAGCGCACGGTCGAGCTGGGTGCTGAACCCGTCGGGCAACGAGGCCAGCTTCGCCCCCGCCGCCGCCACCTCCTCCGGCGCATCGACAGCGTCGAGCATGTGCGCGACCCCGGCAAAGCCGGCGAACCGGCCGTGATCGTCGACGCGGGGTGTCGCGGACAGCCGCACCTCCCGCCCGGTGCCGCGCAGTTCGGCCCTCTGGCCGTCGTACAGCACCCGCGCCGCCACCGCGCTCACGATCGGCAGGTCGCCGTCATTGTCCTGCGCCAGCGCGAACAGGCGGCCGAGCGGGGCGCCCAGCAGGGCATCGGCGTCGAATCCGTACCGTTCCCCGGCGTCGGGCTGGATATGGGTGATCCGCAGCGCGGCATCGGCCTCCCAGCGCCAATCGCCGTCGGCGAGCGCATAGTCGGTCGCCGGCTGGGCCGCGCCGTCCGGACCGCCCGGCGCGATCATCGTCGGACGGGCGTACCAACCGCTCACCGCCAACGTCACGCCTTCGGCATCGGGCTCCGCGCGCACGGTCAGGTCGGTATCGTCGCCGCCGTCGGCCACGGTCACGTCGCGGGCGATGGCGATGCCCAATCGCACCGCCAGCCGGGCGAGCGCCGCCAGTTCCGGGACCGGCAACGGCGCACCGACATCGCCGCCGGCACGCCGCACGAGATCGAGCAGGCGCGGCTCGGCGCCGGTCAGCCGGCCTTCGCCATCGACGCGGGCCATCACCGGGATCATCGCGGTGTCGACCACGTTCACCGTCGCCCGCCGCCGCGATCGAGCGCGCGCAGTGCCGCGCGATACTGCGGATGCAGCCGAATCTGGGCGATCGCCTGGCGCGCGGTGGCGGGATCGATCGAGGCGACGATATCGAGCGCGTCGGCGAAAGCGTCGACGTCGCGACGCCCATCCGCCTCGCACAGCCGGTATCCGATCCTGGCGATCATCGTCCGCGACATCTCCAGCGCGTGCAGGACCAGCCACAGCCGTTCGCCGGCGGGATCGAGCACCATCGCCCGCGAATCGTCATAGTCGATGCCCAGCGCGTGGGCGAGAAACGCGACGAGCAGCGTAACCCGGCGGTCGCGCAGCGATTCCTCGATCAGCGCGGGCAGCTCGTCGGCCTGCGCGTCGATCGCCCGCGCCAGCCGCATCGCGGAAAGCTCCAGCCGATCGTGGCCGTCATTGGCCGCGATATTGCGCAATGTCGCCTCGATCAGCGCACGGTCGAGCGCGGCGGGCGATCCGGTCGCGGTGCGTTCGCGCAGCGCCGCCGCTACCTGCCATGCCAGCCGCTGATGGACAGCGGCGGGCAGGCCGGAACCGCTGGCGATGCCGCCTTCCCCGATCGCGCGGCGATGGCTCTCTCCGCTCAGGACGGCCGACGCCGACGCGGCGACGACGCGGTCGGGGCTGCCCGACAGCCGCACCAGCAGGCTGACCGATTCCGGGTGGGTCGGCGCCTCCGCCGGCAGCGCGGCGGCGATCAGCTCGCACCGCACCCGCGCCAGGCATTCCCCGATCAGTTCGGGGTCGCGCAGCAGGCCGGCATCGCTCAGGCGATCGGCGACCCGCCGGCCGGCCCCGCCCAGCGCCTCCGCCGTTTCGGATTCGCCACGCCCCACCAGCAGGCCGGCGGCATGTTCGCGCACGTCGCCTTCGATCGCGGCGACCAGCGATTCTATCAGCCCGGTCAGCGCGGCGCGCGTGCGCTCGTCCAATCGGGCGTCGGACGGCAGGAACACGTCATCGATCGCCGCGTACAGCGCGACGCGCGCACGCGCGTCGGCACCGGCGGCGCGCGCCAGCAATGCCCTTGCACCGGGTCCGAGCTGGCCCGGTCCGCTTACGGAAGTCTCCGACATGGTCCCCTGCTAGGCGGAATGTCGTTAAGACGGGCCTAAGCCTGTTCGCGGCTCTGCTCGATCGCGGCGGCGAGCGAGGCGAGGGCATAGAGCGCGGCGGCGGCCAGCCCGGTCGCCGGATAGCCGAGCATCGCGAACGGCAGCAGCAGCGGCAGATAGGCCGCCGGAGTCCCCCACCAGCGCCGGCGCGGCGCCGGCACACGTTCGATCAGCGCGACCAGCGCGATCAGCGTCACCGCCAGCACGATCCCCGATCCGTCCCCCGATTCGCGCCACGCCGATACGCCGAGCAGCAGCGCCGCCAGGCCCGAGACAATGCCGATCGCGCGCTCCTGAAGCCGGGCGCGGCCGTCCTCCCCGCGCAGCCAGCTCAGCGTCGATCCGGTGGAGAATGCCGCGGTGGCGATCCCGACCAGCGCCAGGCCCGGCCACGCCACCTGCCGATAGAGCAGCACCAGCCCGGCCAGCGTCAGCACGCCGCCCGCCGCGAGCACGCCCCACCCCGGCACCGCGCGCGCGACAAGCTGCGGCAGCGTCCAGCCGGTGATCGGCGTGAAGATGAATCGATCGACCCACGCCGTCCGCCGGTCACCCAGCGCCGCGAGCACGGATTGCGACCGGCGCAACAATGCCGCCGCGCTGCGCTCGACGCCGTGGCGGGTACGCCCGGTCCCGGCGGGCAGCAGCAGTTGCACCGCCCCGGCCTGGGCCGAATGGCGCAACAGGGTCGACTGGAAATCATAGTCGTCGGGCATCGCGGCGACGTCGGTCAGCCGCGCCGCCGGCACCCGTGCCAGCCCGGCCCAACTGTGCGTCGCGTCGACCCGCTCCACCCCCGGCGTACCGTCGCCGTCGCGGGCGACCAGCAGCGCCTCGTGCCCTTCCGACGCGATCCATTCGACCACGGCATCGGTGGTGACCAGCCCGTCGGCGAACACGATGATCTGCGACAGCGGATGCGCCTTGGCCGCGGCCTCCTCCGCCGATCGCACCACATCGACCGCGATCCCCTTGGCACCGATGCGACTGGTCGCGCCCAGCAGGGCCGGGGTGACACGCGATACCGCGACCATCAGATGCGTGACGCCGACCGCCGCGAGCAGCCGCGCCTGATATTCGATCAGCGTCGATCCGCCGAACGGCAGGGTCGCGGCCAGGCTGTCGGGCCGGTCTTCCGCGTCCTCGGTCGCAAAGATCAGTCCGGCGAGCATCGTCCGTCGATTAGGGGGCGACGGCGCGCGACGCAAATCCGGCGCGTCAATAGCGCACGTGCGCGCGCTGTTCCTCGCGCCATGCCGCTTCGTCGGGCAGCGTCAGCGCGTCGAGATCGCCGGGCAGCGCCGCCACGTCGTCGACCCATTCGCGAAGCCCCGGTCCGCCGTTGATCACGTCGATCGCCAGCCGGTCGAACACATATTCGTAGGGGAAATCGCGCCACAGGTCATAGTCGGGATAGAGCCGCCGGATCGCCTTGAACCCCAGCGCCTGCACCCGCCACGGCTGGAAGGCGGCGTGATCATAGCCCGGCCCCTCGGCGTGGAGGAACACGCCCGAACACAGCGCACCGACGTGCTTGTGAAAGGTCGGCTGGAACCACAGGTCGCGCAGCGTGCAACCTGCCAACCACTGGGGCGCGACGCGATGCATTTCCGCGATCACCGCGCGGGCATCGATGTCGGGCGCGCCGAACAGTTCGAGCGGGCGGGTAGTGCCGCGCCCTTCGGACAGGTTGGTCCCCTCCAGCATTACCGTGCCGGCATAGGCGCGCGCCATGTTGACGTTCGCCGCGTTGGGGCTGGGATTGATCCACGGCCGTTCGGGCGGCCAGCCGAAACCGGGCGCGGCGTCGGGCGCCCATCCCTCCATCTCGATCACGCGATAATCGACGTTCAGGCCAAAGTGGCGAATGAACCAGTCGCCCATCTCGCCCAGCGTCAGCCCGTGGCGCATCGGCATCGGCCCGGCGCCGACGAAGCTTTCCCAGCCCGGCAACAACGTCAGCCCCTCAACCGGGCGGCCGGCGGGATTGGGCCGGTCGAGCACCCACACGCTCTTGCCATGCTCCGCCGCCGCTTCGAGCACGTAGAGCAGGGTGGTAACGAAGGTGTAGATGCGGCAGCCGACGTCCTGAAGGTCGACCAGCAGCACGTCGAAAGTGTGCATCGACTGGCCGGTCGGCCGCCGGACCTCGCCGTACAGGCTGAACACCGGCATGCCGTAGGTCGGATCGGTGAAGTCGGGCGACTCCATCATATTGTCCTGCAGGTCACCGCGCACGCCGTGCTGCGGCCCGAACACCGCCGAGACGTTGAGCCCCGCCGCGACCAGCGCGTCGAGCGAATGGGTCAGGTCCGCCGTCACCGACGCCGGATGGGCAAGCAGCGCGACGCGCTTCCCCTCCAGCGGCGTGCGGAGCGCGGGGTCGGCGAGCAGGCGATCGATACCGAATTTCATGGGGCGTCAGGTGCCGGGAGTTCGATCGCAAAGCAATCGGGATGATGAAAATCGGGCTTTCCCGGCGGATGGCGCAGCGCCCAATAGGATTTGGTGCCGTCGTTTTCCTCGATCACGGCGGTCACGCTCGCGCTACCCGGTCGGGCGGGGAGCGAATGCGCGGCCAGCACGACATCGAGTTCGTACCGTTGGCGATAATCGCCGGCCCGGTCATCGAGCCGGCAGTCAACCAGGTGCGGCGCCTCGATCTCCAGTGGGGTCATTCCGGTGCGCCAGTCGTCGAAGCCGTAGGCCGCCCATGCGCCTGTGGGCGCGAAATTGAATTCGCGATAGGCCGCGGCCCGGAACTCCTTCACGAAAAGCTCGAAACAGGTCGAGCGCCACAACCCGTCCATCCGGACGCCACCATGGTCGGGGAGCAAGAGCGAGGCGGCCGGGGCCACCCGGTACGACAGCAGCAGCGCGTCACCCACGCTTCGGCCAAGCGCGACCTCGACCGCGCGGATCGCGCGCGGCGGATGATCGGGATGTGGAACCAGTGAAACGATCATCCGATTTCCCGTTCGTGCCACGCCCGTCGAAGCATCGTCCTTCTCTGTGCCCGACCGCTAGAAGAAAGAACCGCGCTTCGACAAGCGCGGCGCGAACGGGTTGGTGTGAGGTGAGCGCACATGCTAGGCGCGCCGCGCCATGACCACACACGCCGAATACACCTCCGACCTCCTACGCCTGCTCTCGACGCGCGGCTATGTCCACCAGATGACCGACGCGGCGGGCCTAGACGCCCTCGCCGCCAAACAGGTCGTCCCCGGCTATATCGGTTTCGATCCGACCGCGCCGTCGCTGCATGTCGGCAGCCTGGTCCAGATCATGCTGCTGCGCCGGCTGCAACAGGCCGGGCACAAGCCGATCGTGCTGATGGGCGGCGGCACCGGCAAGATCGGCGATCCCAGCTTCAAGGAAGAATCGCGCAAGCTGCTGACCAACGATCTGATCGCGGAAAACGTCGCGTCGATCCGCCGCATCTTCGAACGGTTCCTGACCTTTGGCGACGGCCCGACCGACGCGGTGATGCTCGACAACGCCGAATGGCTCGACGCGCTCGAATACATTCCGTTCCTGCGTGAAGTCGGCAGGCATTTCAGCGTCAACCGGATGCTCAGCTTCGATTCGGTCAAGCTGCGGCTCGATCGCGAGCAGTCGCTCAGCTTCCTCGAATTCAACTACATGATCCTGCAAGCCTATGATTTCATGGAGCTGTCGCGCCGCGCCGGGTGCCGGTTGCAGATGGGCGGATCGGATCAATGGGGCAATATCGTCAACGGCATCGAGCTGGCGCGCCGGATGGACGGAACCGAGGTCTATGGCGTCACCACCCCGCTGATCACCACGGCGGACGGCGGCAAGATGGGCAAGACCATGGCCGGCGCGGTGTGGCTGCACGAGGACCAGCTGCCGCACTTCGATTACTGGCAGTTCTGGCGCAACACCGACGACCGCGACGTCGGCCGCTTCCTCCGCCTGTTCACCGACCTGCCGCTCGACGAGATCGCCCGGCTGGAGGCGCTGGAGGGCGCCGGAATCAACGAGGCGAAGAAGGTGCTGGCGACCGAGGCGACCGCACTGTGCCGCGGCCGCGCCGCCGCCGAGGAAGCGGCAGAGACCGCGCGCAGGACGTTCGAGGAGGGCGCGGCTGGCGATTCGCTGCCGACGCTGGCGGTGTCCGGCGAGATCACCATCGTCGACGCGTTGATCGGACTGGGCTTTTGCGCATCGAAGGGGGAGGCCCGGCGGCTGATCGCCGGCGGCGGTGCGCGCGTGGATGGGGAGAAGATCGCCGACGAGGGGCACGTCCTCACCGTCGCCAATGGTCAGCTGCGGCTGTCGGCGGGAAAGAAGCACCACGGATTACTGGTTACCGCCGCCTGATCCCCTGTCCGCAACACCGCGTTAAGTAGCTTTATTTCAGCGTAATTCATGCCTGAACGCCTATGCCGAGCGTTCGAAGAAGGTGGAAGACGCGCGGATCATGGCGATCGGTAATCTGGCTTATGCCGACGAACGGATGGTGGACCGCGATGAGGTCCATCACCGCGTGCGCGCGGCCACCGGCGATGGCCGATCGGTGCCGCTGCTGATCGTCAACATCTCCCCGCACGGCATGATGGCGCGCTGCGATATCGACCTGGCGGTCGGTGAATCGCTGCGCCTGCCGCTCCCGCTGGTCGGATCGATCGCAGGCGAGGTGCGCTGGGCGCTGGGTGGACGGATCGGCGCGCAATTCGCCCGCCCCATCCCGCTCGCCGCTTATTATGACCTGCTCGCCTCTCTCTTGAAGAAAGCTTAAGCGCTTTCAGCTAGTATACTGCATACTATTTTCGAAACCCCGCTGTGTGGCCGATTCGCGGAACGGCCGAACGGGAGAGGTTGCGCGTGTCGTCACTACCGAAACAGTCCGGTAACGCCGACGATCGTTCCGACGAACGCCGCAAGGTCCGTTTCAGCATGATCGCGCGCACCGCCGACCGTACCGAGATCCCGCTGCTCGTGACCGACCTGTCCGAAAGCGGGTTTCAGGCACGTTCGGCGGTGGAAGTCGCGCCGGGGACGACGCTTTCCCTCACCTTTCCCCTCGCCCGCGCGAGCCGGGCGGAAGTGCGGTGGATGCGCGACGGTGAAATCGGCTGCCGGTTCGAGCGCCCGATCGAGGGCGATGATTTCACCGAATTGCTGGTGACGCTGTGGCGCCACGGCTGACCCTCAGCCGGCGCGCAGCAAGCCCACCGCCGCATCGCGCTCGAACAGATAGAGTGCCGTCCGCGCCGCCTGCCCGCGTTCGCCGCTAAGCCCGCCGTCGCGATCGACCAGCAGCCGCGCGTCGCCGTTGGCCGGGGGCAGCAGTTCGGCCAGCATCTCCGGCGTCGCCAGCCGGAAGGCCATCTCGCCCGATTGCCGCGTTCCCAGCAGTTCGCCCGCACCGCGCAGTCGCAGATCCTCCTCGGCGATGCGGAACCCGTCGTTGGTCTCGCGCATCAGCGCCAGCCGCGCGCGCGACGTCTCGCTCAGGCCGCCGCCGCGCAGCAACAGGCAGATCGACCGCCCCTCACCCCGCCCGACCCGCCCGCGCAACTGGTGGAGCTGCGCCAGCCCGAAACGATCGGCGTGCTCGATCACGATCAACGTCGCATTGGGCACGTCGACCCCGACCTCGATCACCGTGGTCGCGACCAGCACCGCGATCTGCCCGGCGGCGAAGCGCGCCATCACCGCGTCCTTCTCCGGCCCCTTCATCCGGCCGTGGACCAGCCCGACCCGGTCGCCAAACCGCTGCGTAAGCGCCGCCGCGCGCGCCTCGGCGGCGGCCAGGTCCGACTTCTCGCTCTCCTCGACCAGCGGGCACACCCAATAGGCCTGCCCGTCGTTCGACAGGTGCCGTGCCAGCCCGTCGACCACCTCCCCGATCCGGTCGTCCGAGATCACGCGAGTCTCGATCGGTTGCCGGCCCGGCGGCATCTCGTCGAGCCGGCTGACGTCCATCTCGCCATATTGGGCCAGCGTCAGCGTGCGGGGAATCGGCGTCGCGGTCATCACCAGCAAGTGCGGCGGCCGCTCCGCCTTGGCCTGGAGCATCATCCGCTGGGCGACGCCAAAGCGGTGCTGCTCGTCGATCACCGCCAGCCCCAGGTTCCTGTAGGCTACCCCGTCCTGAAAGATCGCGTGGGTGCCGATGACGATGTCGATCGATCCGTCGGCCAGCCCCATCAGCGTCGCTTCCCGCGCGCGGCCCTTGTCGCGCCCGGTCAGCACCGCGACGCTTATCGGAAGCCCGGCGAGCATCCGCGACAGCGTCTCATAATGCTGGCGCGCCAATATCTCGGTCGGCGCCAGCAAAGCGCCCTGCGCGCCCGCCTCGACCGCGACCAGCAGCGCCATCAGAGCCACCAGCGTCTTGCCCGAACCGACATCGCCCTGGAGCAGCCGCAGCATCGGCTGGTGCTGCGCCATGTCGCCCTCGATCTCGCCGATCGTCCGGGCCTGCGCGCCGGTCGGGGCATAGGGGAGCTTCAATGCCCCGCGCAGCCGCCCGTCGCCCGCCAGCGCATGGCCACGCCGCGCCCGCGCTTCGCCGCGCACCAGCAGCATCGCGAGCTGGTTGGCGAACACCTCGTCATAGGCGAGCCGCTCGCGCGCCTTGGCGTCGGCGGGGTCGGCGTGGATACGTTCCAGCGCCGCCTTCCAGTCGGGCCAGCCGTGCTTCGCCTTCAGGCTCGGCTCGATCCATTCGGGCAGATCGGGCGCGCGCGCCACCGCCTGCGCCGTGAGCGCGGCCAGCCGGCGGGACGTCATCCCCTCCGACAGCGGATAGATCGCCTCGCGCTCCCCCGCCGCCGGCGCCTCGTCCAGCGGCACGACATAGTCGGGATGGACGATCTGCAATTCCTGGCCATAGCTCTCCAGCCTGCCCGAAACGCGGCGCGGCTCATCCAGCGGCAGCAGCTTCTTCACCCAGCCGCCGCTGCCGCCGAAATAGACCAGGCTGACGGGATTGCCCGCCGCGTCGACCGCTTGCACGCGCATCGGGCTGCGGGCGCCGGGCTGACGATAGTTGGTCGCGGTCAGCGTGATCGCGATCACCCGCCCGACGTCGGCGCCGTCGAGCGTGTCGCGCGGCACCCGGTCGATCCAGCCGGTCGGCAGGTGGAACGCGACATCCACCACCCGCGCCAGCCCGAGCCGATCCAGCGGTCTGGCCATGGCGGTGCCGACGCCCTTCAGCGACGTCACTTCTGCGAACAGCGGGTTGAGGATATCGGGACGCATGGCTATCTCCTGCCCTCCCTAGCCCGTTCGGGCTGAGCTTGTCGAAGCCCCGTCCTTCTTTCTTGCCCAGAAAGAACGGCCCTTCGACAAGCTCAGGGCGAACGGGGATGAATCAGTCCCCTCGTCGGCGTCCGTTCGGCCGCCGGCCAATCGCTATTGGACCGCATGGACCGCGAGCATCGCCTGAAACGCCTGCGCTTTCGCGCATGGCACCGCGGCACCAAGGAAGCCGACCTGATGATCGGCGGGTTCTTCGATGCCCATGCCGCCGGCTGGTCCGACGCGGAGCTTGGCTGGTTCGAGACCTTCCTTGAGGAACAGGACGTCGACATCATGGCATGGGCGATGGGCACCCAGCCCGTCCCCGCCCGCTATCAGGGACCGATGATGACCGCCATGTCCCAGCTGAACTTCGTGCCGATTGCCCGTTAACGGAAGCCCCTCCCCTTCAGGGGAGGGGTTGGGGTGGGGCCTCTGCCCAAGCGCAGAATTTGCGGCACCGCCCCACCCCCTACCCCTCCCCTGAAGTGGAGGGGCAAGAAAGAAGACATGCCCGATCTCAACGCCATCCTCTCCGCCCGATCGCCGCTGACCCTGGCCGGCATCGCCACCGGGTTCGAACCGGTGCTGCTCGCCGATCTCGCCCGCGCCACGCGCGGCGGTGCGGTGTTCATCGCCCCCGACGAAGCGGCGATGCGCGCGGTGGCCGCCACCGCGCCGTTCTTCGCGCCCGAAGTGCAGGTGCTCGCCTATCCGGCGTGGGACTGCCTGCCCTATGACCGCGCCTCGCCGACGCTCAGGGTCATGTCGGAACGGCTGGCGACGCTCCACGCGCTCCAGCAGCCGGGCAAGGCGCCGCGCCTGCTCGTCACCACCGCCAACGCCGCCGCGCAGCGCGCGCTGACCCCGTTCCGCATCCGCCAGCTCGTCGCCCGGCTCGCCCCTGGCGAGCGAATCTCGCTCGACCGGCTGACCGCGCTGCTCCAGTCCAACGGCTATGTCCGCACCGAAACCGTCGCCGACGCCGGCGAGTTCGCGGTGCGCGGCGGGCTGGTCGACCTGTTCCCCTCCGGCGCCGAACAGGGACTGCGGCTGGATTTCTTCGGCGACGAGATCGAAACCGTCCGCACCTTCGATCCCGCCGACCAGCGCACCACCGGTCGGGTCGACGGCTTCACCCTGCTGCCCGCGTCCGAGGCGCTGCTCGACGAGGACAGCATCAAGCGGTTCCGCACCCGATATCGCGAAAAATTCGGCGCCACCGCGACCGGCGATCCGCTGTACGAAGCGATCAGCGACGGCCGCCGCCTGGCCGGCATGGAACATTGGCTGCCGCTGTTCGAGGACAAGCTGGCGACGCTGTTCGATCACCTCCCCGACGGCTGCGTGATCGTGCGCGATACCGGCGTCGCCGGCGCGGCGGAGGCGCGGTTCGAGGCGATCGCCGACTATCACGCCAACCGCATCCGCGCCGCGACGTCCGATCCCGGCAGCTATCGCCCGCTCGCCCCCGACACGCTTTATCTGGCCCCCGCCGAATGGGCCGCCGCGCTCGAATCGGCGCCCGCGCACGTCGCCACGCCGTTTCACGAGCCCGAAACCGCGAAAGTGATCGAGTTCAACGTCGACGGCCCGCGCGATTTCGCGCCGGAGCGGTCGAGCGGCAAGAACGTCTATGAAACCGTCGTCGCCCACCTCGGCAATGTGAAGGCTCTCGGTCGCAAGACCATCCTCGCCAGCTATTCGATCGGATCGCGCGAGCGGCTGAAAGGGCTGCTCGAGGATCACGGCCTGACCGGCCTGCGCCTGGTCGATAGCTGGCAGGACGCGCAGGCGGCGGGGGACCGGGGCACCGCGCTGGTCGTGCTGCCGCTCGACCACGGCTTCACCGCGCCGGACATCGCGCTGCTGACCGAGCAGGACATGCTGGGCGACCGGCTGGTCCGCCGCGCCAAACGCCGCAAATCGGCCGACGCCTTCCTCGCCGAGCTGGCGACGCTCACCCCCGGCGATCTGGTCGTCCATGTCGACCACGGCATCGGCCGCTATGAGGGGCTGACGTCCATTCCCGTCGGCAAATCGCCGCACGATTGCGTCGCGGTCAGCTACGCCGGCGGCGACAAGCTCTACGTGCCGGTCGAGAATCTCGAAGTCCTGTCGCGCTACGGCGCCGGCGAGGAAGGCGCGTCGCTCGACAAGCTGGGCGGTGAGGCATGGCAGCGGCGCAAGTCGCGGATGAAGGAACGCATCCGCGAGATCGCCGGCGAACTGATCAAGACCGCCGCCGAACGCGCGCTGCGGCCGGCCGACGTCGCCGAGGCCGATTCGTCGGGCTACGCCAGCTTCGTCGACCGCTTTCCCTATGAGGAGACCGACGACCAGGATCGCGCCATCGCCGATGCGCTGGGCGATCTGTCCGCCGGCAAGCCGATGGACCGGCTGATCGTCGGCGACGTCGGCTTCGGCAAGACCGAGGTGGCGTTGCGCGCGGCGTTCGTCGCGGCGATGGCCGGGCTGCAAGTCGCGGTGGTGTGCCCCACCACCCTGCTCGCCCGCCAGCATTACAACAACTTCGTCCAGCGTTTCGAAGGCTTCCCGATCGAGATCGGCCGCCTGTCGCGCCTCGTCCCCGCCGCCGAGGCGAAGAAGGTCAAGGAAGGGAT
>NZ_DATMGG010000197.1:0-29950 GCF_035555815.1 Sphingomonas sp. | reverse complement strand
CGGGCAGCGACGGGCGGACCCCGGTCGCGCGCTCGACCGCGTCGCCGAACTTGGCGGCGTGCGCGGTCGCCAGCGTCACCACCGGCACGTCGGCCGGCAGCCCAGCGCGGCGCGCGGCGGCCAGGCCGATCGCGGTGTGGGGATCGATCACCTGCCCTGCCTCGGCATGGGCCCAGCGCATCGCTTCCGACATGTCGCCCGGCTCGATCCGGTCGCTGGTGAACAGCGCCGCCGCGCCCTGCTGCTGCGCGTTGGTCAGCCGCATCGCCCGGCTCGATTCGAAACCGCGCATCTGCTCCGCCATCGCCGCGCCGTCGCGCCCGGCCAGGTCGAACAGCAGCCGTTCGAAATTGGAGCTGACCTGGATGTCCATGCTCGGCGCCGCGGTCGGCGTCACCGTGCCGGTGGAATAGTCGCCGTTCGAGAGCGCGCGGTGCAGGATGTCGTTGACGTTGGTCGCGACGATCAGCCGCGCGATCGGCAGCCCCATCCGCGCCGCGACATAGCCGGCGAACACGTCGCCGAAATTGCCGGTCGGCACGCTGAACGCGACCGGGCGCGCCGGGGCGCCCAGACGGACGGCGGCATAGAAATAATAGACCACCTGCGCCATCAGCCGCGCCCAGTTGATCGAATTGACCGCCGACAACCGGAACCGGCCGGAGAAGGCCGGATCGTTGAACATCGCCTTGACCAGCGCCTGCGCCTGGTCGAAATCACCCTGGATCGCGATGTTGTGGACGTTGGGCGCCAGCACCGTCGTCATCTGACGGCGCTGGACGTCGGACACGCGCCCTTCCGGATGGAGCATGAAGATATCGACATGCTCGCGCCCGGCCAGCGCGTCGATCGCCGCCGATCCGGTATCGCCGCTGGTCGCGCCGACCACGGTCAGATGCGTGGTCCCGCCGGTCAGGAACCGCTCGAACAACAGCCCGAGGAACTGGAGCGCGACATCCTTGAACGCCAGCGTCGGGCCGTGGAACAGCTCGAGCAGGAAATGGCGCGGATCGAGCTGGACCAGCGGCGTGACCGCGGCATGGGCGAAACGGCCATAGGCGGCCTCGCACATCGCGCGCAGTTCGTCCTGCGACAGCACGTCGCCGACGAACGGCGCCATGATCCGCACCGCGGTTTCGGGATAGGACAGGCCGGCCAGCCCGGCGATCGCGTCGGGCGACAGCGTCGGCCAGGTTTCGGGCACGTACAGCCCGCCGTCGCTGGCCAGGCCGGCGAGGGTGGCTTCGCGGAAATCGAGGGCGGGGGCCTGCCCCCGCGTGCTGATGTAGCGCATCAAGGTTCCTGCGAAATCGAACCGCGCGAACGGCGGCGAAGCGCGAGGCCGTAGATGATGAGCGCCAGCGCGGCAAATATGAACCACTGCACCGCATAGGCGAGGTGGTTGTTCGGCACCGACGACAGGTCGGGCGCGGGGTTCGCCGCCAGCCCGGCGATCGGGGTGGTCGCGACCAGCATCAACGGTTTGGGACCATGATCGAACAGGCCGGCGATCAGCGCGCGGTGATCGGGGGCGTGACTGATCCAGCCGGTGACCTCGCCGCCGGTCCAGGCCGGCTGGCCGGTGGGCGATGCGGCGACGCCGAGCTGGACGGTCAGCCCCGGCCCCTCCGCCCCGGTGGCGCAGGTGACGATCTGACGCCAGCCGCGCGTGCCGTCGGCGCCGCGGCCGGCCTCCCGGCTGAACTGGAGCGGGCGCAGGCAATAGGCGGAGGATTTGCGGAACAGCGCGTCGTCGCCGGTGCCGAAGCGCGGCCAGGCGATCGGTGGCTGGTGCAGGTTGGCGGCGTAGCGATCGAGCGCGGCCAGCTTTTCGTGCCGGCGCTGGAGCTGCCACACGCCCAGCGCGATCATCGCCGCCACCGCGACCAGCACGACGATCGTCGCGACGGCGGGGATCGGCCGCTTCACGACGCGTCCTCGATCCGTCCCTCGCGCGCGGCGTTGCGATATTCGCTGGCGATCAGCGCGCCCTTGGCGACGCGGAGGGCGCCGACCACGCCGGCCAGGGTCAGCGGGATCCACAGCAGCATGTGGACCCATAGCGGCGGGCGGATGGTGAAGTCGGTGGCCAGCGCCAGGATCACCACCACCGCGCCGATGCCCAGCGTGATGAACGCAGCCGGACCGTCGCCGACATTGAAGGTGGAGAAATCGAGTCCGCACCCCCGGCATCGCGGCGCGAACTTGACTGGCCCCTCAAACAGCGTCGAGGCGCCGCATCGGGGGCACAGCCCCTTCAGCGACGCCTCGGCGATCGTCGGTGTGGCGGTCGGGGCGGTCATCCCGCCCCGGCTCATCCGCCGTGGACCGGCGCGCCCCAGCCGCCCCAGACGTAGATCGAGACGAACAGGAACAGCCAGACCACGTCGACGAAGTGCCAGTACCACGCGGCCGCCTCGAAGCCGAAGTGCTGGCGCGGGGTGAAATCGCCGCGATAGGCGCGGATCAGGCACACGATCAGGAAGATCGTGCCGACGATGACGTGGAACCCGTGGAAGCCCGTCGCCATGAAGAACGCCGCGCCATAGTTGATCCCGCCGAACGGGAACGGCGCGTGGATATATTCATACGCCTGGATGCAGCTGAAGATCAGGCCGAGGATGATCGTCAGCCACAGCCCCTTCTTCAGCCCCTCGCGATCGCCGTGGATCAGCGAATGGTGCGCCCAGGTGACGGTGGTGCCCGACAGCAGCAGGATGAAGGTGTTGAGCAGCGGGAATTCGAAGGCGTTGAGCACTTCCAGCCCCTTGGGCGGCCACTGGCCGAGCGCGTCGGTCAACAGCTCGACCGTGCCCTTTTCGCCATGCGCGCCGGGGACGTAGCCGATCGCCGCCGGGAACAGCGAGAAATCGAAATAGGCCCAGAACCAGCCGACGAAGAACATCACTTCGGAGGCGATAAACAGGATCATGCCATAGCGCAGGTGCAGCTGGACGACCGGCGTATGATCGCCGCGATTCGCCTCGCGGACGACGTCGCTCCACCAGAAGAACATCGTCGCCAGCACGCCGGCCATGCCCAGCGCGAACACCCACGGGCCAAAGGCGTGGCCCTTCATCCACATGATGCCGCCCGACGCCAGGATGCCCGCGGCCAGCGAGCCCATCAGCGGCCAGGGGCTCGGTGGCAGGATGTGATAGTCGTGGTTCTTGGCTCCAGCCATCGTGGCGTCCCTGTTAGGTGTTTTGAGGTGCTCTAGCTTGCCGTCTTGCCGGAATCTACCGGGTAAAAGGTGTAGCTGAGCGTGATGGTGTCGACGTCCTTCATATCGGGGTCGTCGCGCATCTTCGGATCGACGTAGAAGATCACCGGCATCCGCACCGTCTCGCCGGGTTGCAGCGTCTGTTCGGTGAAGCAGAAACACTCGATCTTGGTGAAATATTTGCCCGCCTGCTGGGGGGAGACGTTGTAGGTCGCCGTCCCGGTGACCGGGTGGGCCGCGTTGTTGGTGGCGGTGAAAAACGCCATGTCGCGCGCGCCGACGTCGATCGTCTCACGCTCCAGCTCGGGCTTGAACGTCCATGCCAGCTTGGGGCTGATGTTGCTGTCGAACGCGACGTTGATCTTGCGCCCGATCGCGCCGGGCGCCTGCGTGCCGCGGTTGGTGGTGCCGTCCAGCCCGGTCGCCTCGCAGAACATGCGATAGAGCGGCACGCTGGCAAAGCCGAGCCCGGTCATGCAGCAGATGCCGACGATCGCGAGGATCGCGGTGCGCGTATTGCGCGTCAGCTTCGTCACCCGTCCATCCCCGCCTTGATCTTGGCGATGGTGATCGCGAACATCAGCACCGCGAACACGCCAAGCAGGATCGCCATCACCAGCGCCCGCGATTTCTGCCGGGCGCGATATTCATCCTGATTCTTCGGGGTCATGCCAGCCACCTGTCGACGACGACGGCTGCGAACAGCAGCGCCAGATAAAAGAGGGAAAAGCGGAACAGCCGCTTTTCGGGAAGCATCGCGTCGTCGGCGCCGGTGGTGCGCGTCGCGACCCGCAGCGCCAGCACGCCGAACACCGCGTTGAGCGCGAGCGATGCGATGCCATAGACCGGGCCGGTCAGCCCAAGCGGCCACGGCGCCACCGCCACAACCGCCATCGGGATGGTGTACAGCCCGATCTGGCGCCGCGTCACCCGTTCCCCGGCGACGACCGGCAGCATCGGCACGCCGGCGTTGGCGTAGTCGGTGCGCACGAACAGCGCGAGCGCCCAGAAATGCGGCGGGGTCCACAGGAACACGGTCGCGAACAGCAGCACCGGCAGCAGCGCGACATTGCCCGTCGCCGCCGCCCAGCCGATCAGCGGCGGAAACGCCCCGGCGGCGCCGCCGATGACGATGTTCTGCGGCGTGCGGCGCTTCAGCCACACGGTATAGACCAGCACGTAGAACAGGATCGAGACCGTCAGGATCGCGGCCGCGGCCAGATTGACCGCCAGCCCCATCAGCAGCACCGAGAACGCGCTCAGCCCCACCCCGAAGTGGAGCGCCGACTGGCGATCCATGCGGCCGTCGGGCAGCGGCCGCTTGGCCGTGCGCTTCATCGCCGCGTCGATATCGGCCTCATACCACTGGTTGAGCGCACCCGCCGCGCCCGCGCCCAGCGCGATGCACAGGATCGCGGTGAAGCCGATCACCGGATCGACCCGCACCGGCGCGGCCAGCATCCCGCACAATCCGGTGAAGACGACCAGCGTCATCACGCGCGGTTTGGTCAGGGCGAGGAAGTCGCGCCACTCGGCGGGGAGCGGCAGGGGGTGCGGAGCGGTAGCCATGGTTGGGAGGGGCTATAGGCGGGAGTCGTCGGCGGGGAAAGTCGTTCGGTTCAATGGGGTGGCCGCGCGTTGCGGGGGGCGGAACCATCGCGGCCTGCCCGTGGCCCGGTCGGGGGCTATCTGGGCGGGTCGACTTTGGGCGCGCCGATCAGCCACGGCTTGACCCGACCGGTCGGGCGCGGCGTGCCGTCCAGCCGCTCGGCGCGAATCAGCGTCACCGGCTTGAGGATCATCTGTCCCTTCATCGGGCCGGAGCCGCCGCCGGTCGGCTGCGCCAGGATGCGCTGGACCACGTCCATGCCAGCGACGACGTGGCCGAACGCGGCATAGCCCGGATAGGGGCCGGCGGCGTCGAGCGACGGCGTCGCGCCGACCATGATGCTGAAATTGCCCGCCGCCGAATCGGGATTGGCGCCGCGCGCCATCGATATCGTGCCGTCGAGATGCCTGATGCCGGTCCGGTCGGTACGCTCCATCGGCACCGATCCGGGCAGGATGCGCCGCGCGTCGGTGCGGATGCCGCCCTGGATGAAGCCGAACTTCGGCGCCACCTTCTTGCGCGCGGCGCGGTAGAAATCGGTGCCGTCGAACCGCCCGTCGTCGACATAGGCCAGGAAATTGGCGGTGGTCTTGGGCGCGCGGCGCGCATCGAGCGCCACCACGATCGCGCCGGCCGAGGTCACCAGCCGGACGCGGACCAGGCCGGGGACGGGCCGTTTGCCGGTCTGCGCGGCGCCGGGGACGGACGGCGCGGCGACCAGCGCCAGCAGGGCGATCAGGACCAACGGAATACGCATCGCCCGCCCTCAAGCAGATTTGGCGGATACAGAAAAGCCGGCGAGTCGCCCCGCCGGCCTTTGCTGTCGTTCGATGACGCCCGGATCAGTCGACCTTGGGCAGCGTCTCGAACTGGTGGTACGGCGGCGGGCTGGACAGCGTCCATTCCAGCGTCGTCGCGCCTTCGCCCCAGGGGTTGTCCCCCGCCTTGCGGCCGGCGAACAGGCTGATCGCCAGGTTGATGAAGAAGATCACCATGCCCGCGGCCATGATCATGTACCCGTAGGTCGCGACCGTGTTGTAGTGCTCGAAGGCGTTGGGATAGTCCGGGTAACGCCGCGGCATCCCCTGCAGGCCCAGGAAGTGCATCGGGAAGAACAGCAGGTTCACGCCGATGAAGAACACCCAGAAGTGCAGCTGGCCGAGGAGCTCGTTGTACATCCGGCCCGACATCTTCGGGAACCAGTAGTAGAAGCCCGCGAACAGGCTGAACACCGCGCCCAGCGACAGCACATAGTGGAAGTGGGCGACGACGTAATAGGTGTCCTGCATGTAATCGTCGACGCCGCCATTGGCGAGGACGACGCCGGTCACGCCGCCGACGGTGAACATGAAGATGAACCCGATCGCCCACAGCATCGGCGTCTTGAAGCTGAGCGAGCCGCCCCACATCGTCGCGATCCACGAGAAGATCTTGATGCCGGTCGGCACCGCGATCACCATCGTCGCGGCGGTGAAGTACATCTTCACGTTGACGCTCAGGCCGGTGGTGAACATGTGGTGCGCCCACACGATGAAGCCGACCACGCCGATCGCGACCATCGCATAGGCCATGCCGAGATAGCCGAAGATCGGCTTTTTCGAGAAGGTCGACACGATGTGGCTGACCATGCCGAAGCCCGGCAGGATCATGATGTACACCTCGGGGTGGCCGAAGAACCAGAACAGGTGCTGGTACAGGATCGGGTTACCGCCGCCGGCCGGATCGAAGAAGGTCGTGCCGAAGTTGCGGTCGGTCAGCAGCATGGTGATCGCCGCGGCGAGCACCGGCAGCGACAGGAGCAGCAGGAACGCGGTGACCAGCACCGACCAGGCGAACAGCGGCATCTTGTGCAGCGTCATGCCCGGCGCGCGCATGTTGAAGATGGTGGTGATGAAGTTGATCGCGCCGAGGATCGAGCTGGCACCGGCCAGGTGGACCGACAGGATCGCCATGTCGGTCGACGGCCCCGGCTCGCCATAGGTGGAGAGCGGCGCGTACAGCGTCCAGCCGTTGCCGGCGCCGCCGAAGAACGGCGAGGCGAGCAGCAGGGTGAAGGCGGGGATCAGCAGCCAGAACGAGATGTTGTTCATGCGCGGGAACGCCATGTCCGGCGCGCCGATCATGATCGGCACGAACCAGTTGCCGAACCCGCCGATCATCGCCGGCATCACCATGAAGAACACCATGATCAGGCCGTGCGCGGTGACCAGCACGTTCCAGAAGTGCAGCGCCTCGTCGAACGACTGCTCACCGCCGTGGAGCATCGACGCCCAGCCCTGGAGGTACTGGATGCCTGGGTGCATCAGCTCGGCGCGCATCAGGCCCGAGATGCCGCCGCCGATGATCCCCGCGCAGATGGCAAAGATCAGGTAGAGCGTGCCGATGTCCTTGTGGTTGGTCGACAGGAACCAGCGGGCGAAGAAGCCCGGCTTGTGATCGGCGTCATGATGGTCATGCGCGTGATCGTGGTGGCCGTGCGCGTCGAGCGCATCGATGGTGGTATCGGTCATCGGATCAGTTTCCGGGGTTGGCCGTCGCGGCCTGATTGGTGGTTGCGGCGGGGACGGTGACATTCTCGACCGGGGCCGAGTCGTTGGCGGCGGTCGCGGCGGCGGGCGCCGGGGCCGGAGCCGGGGCCGGAGCAGCTTCCGCAGGGGCGGCGGCGCCGGGCATCTTGCCGCCCTTGGCCTTCACCCACGCCTCGAACTGCGGCAGCGGCACGGCCTCGACCGCGATCGGCATATAGCCGTGACGCGCGCCGCACAGTTCCGAACACTGGCCGAAATAGACGCCGGGCTTCTCGATGGTGAAGCTGGTTTCGTTGATGCGGCCGGGAACGGCGTCGAGCTTGATCCAGAACGCCGGGATCGCCCAGCTGTGGATCACGTCGGCGGCGGTGGTCAGCAGGCGGATCGGCACGCCGACCGGCAGCACCACACGCTGATCGACTGCCAGCAGGCGCGGGCCGTCGGCGTCGGTGCGGTAACGGGTGCCCGCGGGAACCTCGCTCTGCTCCTTCAGCATGTTGGACGTCAGCTGAATGTCGCCATGGTCGGGATATTCATAGGTCCAGTACCACTGGTTGCCGGTCGCCTTGAGCGTGATGGCGCCCTTGGGGGCGGGCTTGAACTGCGCGGCGAGCAGCCGGATCGACGGCACCGCGATCGCCACCAGGATCAGCACCGGCACCAGCGTCCAGATGATCTCGATGAAGGTGTTGTGGCTGGTCTTGGACGGAACGGGATTGGCCGCCGCCCGATAGCGGAACATCACCCACAACAGCAGCGCCAGCACGACGATGCAGATGACCGAGATCAGCGGGACCAGGATGGCGTTGTGGAACCACTTCGCCTCCCGCCCATTGGGGGTGACCTGGGTCTGGATATCGATCCAGCGGTCACTGGGCTGGCCGACGTGCTCGACCGGCAGGAGCAGCGGCGCGCCGTCCTGGGCCAGCGCCGGATCGGCGGGGGTGGCGGCGTTCGCCGTGGTCGTGGCGGCGGCATCGGCGGCGGGTGCCTCCGTCGCCGCGGCCGTCGGTGCGGCGGTAACGGCCGGCGTCGCATAAGCGGCACCGGTGCCGGCGAGCGCAAGCCCCACGGCTGCGATCATCGTCTTGAGGGCAAACATGCGCATCGTGGCGGAACGTCCCTGTTGGTCTTGCCGGCAAGCGAAAAAGCCGGGCGCGCGAAATTGGGCCGATTACTCGGTCAGGCCGGCCTATACGCAAGGGTTCCGCCTGTCTCAAGCACCTGTCTCAAGCAGGTTGGGAAAAGCTTCGCTCCCATTGCCGTCGCGGGACGGCGAACCTACACAGGCTCCACGATGACCGACGAAGAGATCCTGGCCGAATTCCGCGACGCGGACGCCCTGCTGGAGGGGCATTTCATCCTGTCCTCGGGCCTGCGCAGCTCGCGCTACCTGCAATGCGCGCGGGTGCTGATGGACCCGAAGCGCGGGAGCCGGCTGGCCGAGGCGCTGGCCGCGCGGCTGCCCGCGGCGCTGCGCGATCGCATCGGCGCGGTGGTCTCGCCGGCGATGGGCGGGGTGATCGCGGGGCATGAGATGGCCCGCGCGCTGGGCGTGCCGGCGATGTTCGTCGAGCGGCCGACCGGCACGTTCGAGCTGCGCCGCGGCTTCCGGCTGGAACCGGGCACCCCGGTGCTGATGATGGAGGACGTCGTCACCACCGGACTCAGCTCGCGAGAGGCGATGGCGGCGATTCGCGCGGCGGGCGGCGATGTGATCGCGGCGGCGGCGCTGGTCGACCGGTCGAACGGCGCGGCCAGCTTCGACGTGCCGTTCTTTCCGCTGATCCGGCTGGAGGTGCCGTCGTACGACGCCGATTCGCTGCCGCCCGAACTGGCGGCGATTCCGGCGATCAAGCCGGGGAGCCGCGCGGCCGCTTGACCCACCCTCTGCGCCTGGGCGTCAACATCGATCATGTCGCGACGGTGCGCAACGCGCGCGGTGCCGGCTATCCCGACCCGGTGCGCGCGGCGCTGCTGGCGGCCGAAGCCGGGGCGGATGGCATCACCGCGCATTTGCGTGAGGACCGGCGCCACATCACCGATGACGATATCGCCCGGCTGTCCGCCGAGCTGACCGTCCCGCTCAACCTGGAGATGGCGGCGACCGACGAGATGCTGGGCATCGCGCTGCGCCATCGACCGCACGCCGCCTGCATCGTCCCCGAAAAGCGCGAGGAGCGCACCACCGAGGGCGGGCTGGACGCCGCCGGCCAGCACAATCACCTCGCGCCGATGGTGCGCGCGCTGGGCGCGGCGCGGGTGCGGGTGTCGCTGTTCATCGAACCGGACCCGCGCCAGATCGAGGCCGCGATGCGACTCGGCGCGCCGGTGGTCGAGCTGCACACCGGCCGCTACGCCGAACTCGACGGCGACGCCGGCGCGGCGGAGCTGCGCCGGATCGCCGACGCGGCGGCGCTGGCGGCGAAGAACGGGATCGAGGTCCACGCGGGCCACGGCCTGACCTTCGACAATGTCGTTGCCGTGGCGGCGATTCCGCAGATCCGGGAACTCAATATCGGCCATTTCCTAATCGGAGAGGCGATCTTTGACGGGCTGGCGCCGGTGGTGCGGCGGATGCGCGCGCTGATGGACGCGGCGCGGTGATCATCGGCCTCGGTTCCGACCTGTGCAGCATCGAGCGGATCCAGTCCTCGCTCGACAGGTTCGGAACGCGGTTCGAGGCGCGGGTGTTCACCGATGTCGAAGTGGCGAAGGCAAAGCGGCGACCGCTCAACTATGCCGCGACCCTGGCGAAACGCTTCGCCGCCAAGGAAGCGTTCTCCAAGGCGGTCGGCACCGGCTTCAAACGCGGGGTGTTCATGCGTGACATCGGCGTGGTCAACGCGCCCAGCGGCGCGCCGACGCTGGCGCTGACCGGCGGCGCCCAGGCGAGGCTTGACGCCATCATCCCGGCGGGCCACCTCGCGCGGGTGCATCTGACGCTCACCGACGACCATCCCTGGGCGCAAGCCTTTGTCGTTATTGAGGCTGTTCCCGACCATGGCTGACGAACTGGTGATCGACCGACCCGACGAAATTCCGACCGAGGACGCCGCCGCCAAGCCCCGCACCGACTGGTGGGCGGAGGCGCGCGGGCTGGTGTGGCTGGTGCTGGCGGTGCTCGGCTTCCACAGCCTGATCGCCAAGCCCTTCTACATCCCGTCCGAATCGATGATGCCCGGCCTGCTGGTCGGCGACCGGCTGGTGGTGACCAAATTTCCCTACGGCTTCAGCTATGCCAGCCCGACCTTCCACGTCTTGCCGTTCATCCACGGCCGGCTGCTTGGCCGGATGCCCGAACGGGGCGACGTGGTGATCGTGACGCCGCCCGGGGCCGCGACCGACTATATCAAGCGCGTGATCGGCCTGCCCGGCGACCGGCTGCAGGTGCGCGGCGGCATCGTCTACCTCAACGGCCGCGCGGTGCCGCGTAAGGCGATGGGCGACCGGCTGATCCCGGTCGATCCCAACAACAAGTGCACCGACAGCTATGGCGACGCGCAGGTGGCGGGCACGGATGGCAAGACGTGGTGCCGGATGCCGATCTATCGCGAGACGCTGCCGAACGGGCGCAGCTACGACACGATCGATCGCGGTTATTCGCAGGGCGACAATTACGGGCCGATCACGGTGCCGGCGAACCACGTCTTCGTGATGGGCGACAATCGCGACAATTCGGCCGACAGCCGCTTCCCGGTCAGCGAGCTGGGACTGGGCGGCCCGGTGCCGTGGGAGAATATCGGCGGGCGCGCCGAATTCATCACCTTCTCGCTCGACGGCAGCGCGACGTGGAATCCGCTGACCTGGGCATCGTCGTTCCGGCCGGGCCGGGCCGGGACGTCGCTCCATCCGCAGAGGACCGCGCCATGAGCAAACCCGATCTGGTCACCGCGCCCGGCCCCAACGACGGCCACGACGCACGCACCTATGCCGAGCTGAAGAAGGCGAGCGTGTGGCTGGGGCTGGCGGCGGCGATGGCGCTGGTGGTGCTGCTGATCCAGCCGCTGCTGATCATCTTCGGCGGGCTGGTGTTCGCCTCGCTGCTCGATGGCGGGGTGCGCTTGCTGGGCAAGGTTCTGCCGATCCCGCGCGGGTTGCGGCTGACGATCGTGATGGTTCTGGCGATCGCGTTCGTCTGCGTCGTCTTCTACCTGACCGGCATGCAGATCGCCGCGCAGGCCGAACAGCTGCGCACCACGCTGGAGGTGCAGGCCAACCATGTCGCCGGCTGGCTGGCCGAACTCGGGGTGATGCCGGCGCGGTCCGATCTGGCGGGGATGGCGCAGCAGGCGCTGGGATCGGTCGGACGGCTGACCTCCGCTGTGGGCAGCGCGGTGGGCGCGATCGGCAGCCTGTTGATGATCGTCATCATCGGCCTGTTCGTGGCGATGGAGCCGCGCATCTATGGCCGTGGCCTCGAATGGATGGTCCCGCTGCACAGCCGCCCCGATTTCGCGATCACCATCGAACGCATGTCGGTGACGATGCGCCGGCTGCTCGCCGGGCGGCTGCTCGGGATGGCGTTTGAAGGGGTGTTCACCTGGATCTGCCTGTGGATCGCCGGGGTGCCGATGGCGCTGCTGCTGGGGATCATCACCGGAATGCTGGCGTTCATCCCCAACATCGGCGCGATCACCAGCGGCGTGCTGATGGTCGCGGTCGGGTTCAGCGCCGGCACCTATACCGGCATCGCCGCTATCGTGATCTATTTCCTGGTCCAGAATATCGACGGCTATGTCGTCATCCCGATGATCGCGCGGCGCACCGTCGATCTTCCGCCAGCGCTGACGCTTTCGGCGCAGATCCTGGCGAGCACCTTGTTCGGCGTGCTCGGGCTGGCGCTGGCCGATCCGATCGTCGCGATGATCAAGGTCGCGCTGGAGCGTCGCTCCGAACAGGCGGCTCAGGATATCGGCGACACCAGCGAATCGAACAGCGCCGCATAGGTCGCGGCAGGATCGCCGGTCGCGACCACCGGATCGGGCCGCGCCCGGCCCGGCGCGAGCCAATGGTCGAGCGCAGCGACCAGCGCCACCTCGTCTCCCACCGCCACGACGCTGCCCTGCGCGGGTGAGGCGACGATCTCGCGCACCGCGATGCTCGAATCGGTGGTGACCACCGGCGTGCCGGCGGCCAGCGCCTCGCGCAGCACGCCCGGCACGCCCTCGAAGTCCGACGTCAGCACAACCGCCGCCGCATCGCGAATCGCGGCGGAGGGATCGGCGACGTAGCCCGGCAGGCGGACGCGCGCCTCCAGTCCCAGCGCCGCCGCCCGCTCGACCAGCGAGTCGCGTTCAGGGCCTTCGCCAAAGATCACCAGCGTCACTGCCGGATCGGCGATCCGCGCCAGCGCGGCGATCGCGCGGTCCCAGCGTTTCTGCGGCGCGAGCCGGCCGACGCCGAGAAGATAGCGCCCGGCCGGCGCCGCGCCGGTGCCGGGGCGCGGCGCCGGGTTGGCGATGACGTGGATTCGCGCCGGCGGCATCGCCATCGCTTCCGCCGCCTCGCGGGCCATGCCCGGCGTCATCGCCACCAGCGCGTCGATGAAGCGCGGGTGCAGCCGCAGCCAGGCGCGATAGCCCCACGCCTCCACCGCGCCCATGTCGCCGCGCACCAGCGCGTTGGACACCTTGGCCACCACCGGCGGGCAGCGCCGCCCCAGCCGCCAGCGGCTCCACGCGGCGACCGCGGTATAGTGATTGCCGGGACAGAACAGGATGTCGGGCGCGGCATCGCGCACGATTCGCGGCATCGCGCGGACCAGCGCCCCATAGCGCGAATCGCCGATCACCACCGATTCGGCGCCCGCCGGAATCTCCGCGACCAGCGGCCCCTCGCGCGATCCGATCGCCAGCGTGACGCGGCGACCGGCGGCGATCCACGCCTCGGCGAGGCGCAGCGACACCTTCTCCACGCCGCCTCCGTTCAGCGTCTGGACAGGTAGAATGATGTGTCGGGCAGCGTTCATATCTTGCAGGCCGCCACACCAAAGCCCAAATCGCGCGCCGAAGGAACCGCAATCGGGCTGGATAGCGACGAAGCGGGGCCGGGGTTTGCGGGCTTGTAACGCAGCGATCAGGGCACGCCCGGTTCGCCGCATCGTTCGGATTTTGCTTTTGACCTCACCTGACATGAGCGCTTCGACAGGCATGCCGGCGGCCGAAATCCTGCCGCCGATGTCCGCTGCCGACGACATCGCCGGGCTGGAGCCGATCGAACGGATCCGGCGCCGCTGGCCGATGGTGCTGGCCGGCGCACTGACGCTGTTGATGGTGGCCGGGCTGGCGCATGAACTGTTCGGCGACGGGCTGGCGGTGCTGTCGCGCGATATCCCCCGGTCGCCGGGCTATTATATCGCGTTCGCGCTGCTTTACATGTCGCCGCCGACGTTCGACTGGATCATCTTTCGCAAGCTGTGGCGGATCCCGCTGTCGGGGCTGGGCGCGCTTATCAAGAAGCGCGTCGCCAACGAAGTGGTGTTCGGCTATTCGGGCGAGGCCTATTTCTACGCCTGGGCGCGCGATCGGATGAAGATGGTCGCCGCGCCGTTCGGGGCGGTCAAGGACGTGTCGATCCTGTCGGCGATCGCCGGCAACGCGATCACACTGGCGATGCTGGTGCTGGCGCTGCCGTTCGCGGCGAATTTGCTGACCGCGACGCAATTCAACACCGTTGCCGGATCGGCGGCGATCACCTTTGCCATGTCGCTGCCGTTCCTGATCTTCTCGCGGCGGGTGTTCTCGCTGCCGCGCGCCACCTTGTGGTGGGTGTTCGGGATGCACTGCCTGCGGCTGTGCTTCGGATCGATCATGATCGCGACCGCGTGGCATTTCGCGATGCCCGACGTGTCGCTGGGCATGTGGCTGTTCCTTGCCGCCGCGCGGCTGCTGGTGTCGCGCCTGCCGCTGGTCCCGAACAAGGACCTTCTTTTCGCCAACTTCGCGATTATCCTGATCGGACAAGGGGAGGCGCTGTCGGAACTGGTCGCGTTCACCGCCGCGCTCACCCTGCTCGCGCACGTGGGCTTCATCGCGTTGTTCGGCGTGCAGGCGCTGGTGAGGAGGAAGGCATGAATCGCGTCGCCGCGGCGGCTCTGGTCGCGCTGGCATTTCTGGCGAGCGACGGCGCGGCCGCGCAGGCGACGCCGATCGGCAGCGATGCCGACGCCTGCATCGCCAATCGCGGTCCGGCGATCCGGGTCAACGTCACCGGGCTGAAGGACCGGCTCGGCCGGCTCAAGCTCGAACTCTATCCGGCGACCGACGAGGATTTCCTGAAGGATGACCGCGATCTGGTGAAGGAGGGCAAGTTCTTTCGCCGCATCTGGGCCGCCACCCCGGCGCGCGGCGACATCGCGCTGTGCATCCGCGCGCCCGCGCCCGGCCGCTACGCCCTGCTGTTCACCCACGATCGCGACGACAAGAACAAGTTCAATTTCTGGAAGGACGGCGCCGGCTTTCCCAGCAACGCCAGGCTGGGTCGCAGCCGGCCGCAGCTGTCGCAGGCGCTGATCACCGTCGGGCCGGGGGTGACCACCGTCGCCGTCCGCGCGCAATATCTGCGCGGGCTGGCCGGGTTCGGCCCGATCGAGCCCTGACGAGGATATCCGGCCATGCGCATCGTCGACGTCAACGAATATTACACGCCCACCGGCGGCGGCGTGCGCACCTATCTTGACCGCAAGATGGGCATATTGGCCGACATGGGGCACGAACTGATCGTGATCGCCCCCGGCCGCGAGGATGCGGTGGAGGAACGGCCCGGCGGCGGGGTGATCCACTGGGTCAAGGCTCCGCGCCTGCCGTTCGATCGCAATTACGGACTGTTCCGCAGCGGCGATGCGGTGACCGCGCTGCTCGACCGGCTCGACCCCGACGTGGTCGAGACCAGCTCTCCCTGGTGGATCGCGTGGATCGTCGCGCGCTGGCAGGGCCGCGCGCTCAAGGTCTATTTCGCCCATAACGACAATATGGCCGCCTATGCCGGGCGCTGGCTGGAAGGCGTGGCGGACATGCCGACGGTCGAACGCTGGTTCGGCTGGTACACGCGCTATCAGGCGTCGTTCCTTCAGCATTACGACGCGTTCGTCACCAACGGCACCACGCTGGCCAGGCGTCACGCCGGGCGCGGCCTGACCGTCCATGCGGCGATGCCGCTGGGGATCGATCGCGGATTCTTCTCGCCCGCATTGCGCGATGAGAAGCTGCGCGCGTCGCTGCTCGCGCAGTGCGGCCTGCCCGCCGACGCGCATTTGCTGCTGGGGGTTGGGCGTCACCATCCCGAAAAACGCTGGCCGACGGTGATCGACGCGGTCGAGGCTGCGGGGGACCGGATGCCGGTCGGCCTGATCCTGCTCGGCAACGGCGTCGATCGCGAGAAGCTGTCGCGGCGGGTGGCCGAAAGTCCGCATATCCGCCTGTTCCAGCCGGTCTATGACCGGCTGCGCTTCGCCCAGATCATGGCCAGCGCCGACGCGCTGATCCACGGATCCGACGCCGAGCCATTCGGGCTGGTCGCGCTGGAGGCGGTGGCATCGGGCCTGCCGCTGATCGTACCGGACGAGGGCGGCGCCGCCGACATCGCCGAGCCGCCGTTCGCCGAACTCTATCGTGCCCGCGACGCGCGCAGCGGCGCGGCGGCGATTCGGCGGCTGTTCGCGCGTGAGCCTGCGATCCTGCGTGCTGCCTGTCTCCATGCAGCGGCCAAAGTGCGCACCGACCGCGATCACGCGGCGGCGCTGGTCGACTATTATTCCGAACTGCTCGACGGGAAGCGCCGCGCCGCCGCCTGAGGCGGCAGGTAGAGGCGGAAGTGCCGGCTCTCCACCGTCACCCCGCGCCAGCCGTGGCGGACCGCCCAATCCTCGAGCACGCGATCGAGAACGTCGTCGCCACTGGTCCACCTGCCCTCGCCGCCGACCAGGATCGCGGCGGGCGGCTCGCTGGCAAACGCCTCGGGCAAGCGGTCGCGGGCGATCAGGTGGAGCCGCGATTCGTCGGTCGCCGGCAACAGGCCGTGGCTGCGGAAATAGAAGGGGCCGGTGGCGAAGCGCGGATCGACCTGGCGGCCGGTCGCCGGCAGGAATTCGGGGCTGAGCGTCGCCACCCCGCCGATGACTCCGGCGGAATCGAGGGCGCGACGGATCGCGCCGCCTTCCCGCCCGGCGGCGATCAGTCCCCCTCCGGTCGCCACCGCCGCGACCGACGGCGCCAGTCCGGCGGCCGCGAACACCGCCAGCACGATTCGCCAGCGGCCGAGCGAGCGCCCCTCCCATAGCTGGGCGAGCCGGACGAACAGCGGCGGCAGCACCGGCAGCAGATATTGCCGCCAGGTCGGCGTCGGCAGCAGCGCGCTGACCAGCCCGGCCAGGATCAGCCAGTCGAGCAGGCTCGGCCAGCGCTGGCGACGGGCCATTGCCACGATCCCCAGCGACACCAGCGCCGGACCGAGCGCGAGGAACTTGAGCGTGTCGAGCAGCTTCGCCGCCTGACCCAGCTTCCACGCTTTGTCGGCGGCGCGATAATATTCGGCGGGCGCGGCCGAGGGAAACACCAGCGTGCCGAACAGAAAGCCCGATGGGCTGGCCGCGACGGTCCAGCCGACCAGGACGACCGCAGGCAACGTCCCCGCCACGAGCCACAAGGGCCGGTGCCGCCACCGCGCCAGCGCGTAGATGCCGTAAGCGAGCGCCGGCACAGCATAGGATATTTTCGCGGCCGCCGCGCCGGCCAGCAGCAGGCCGATTATCGCCGCGCCCGCCCGGCTGCCGTCGCCGCGCTCCGCCTTCAGCATCAGCGGCAGCGACAGGGCCAGCATCGCGGCGGGCAGCGCATCGTTGCGCGCGGTGCCGGCGGAAAACAGCAGGATGTCGCACGCCGCGAACAGCCCCGCCGCCGCCAGCGCGATCGTGGTGAGCGCGCCGGCTACACGCGCGGCGGCATAGACCCCCGCCACCGCCGCCGCGCCGAGCAGCGCATTGACGATCCGCAGCGCCGGATAGGCCCAGTCGCCCGCCGCCCACGCGATCGGCGCGAACAGCAGCGGCTGGAGCGGGGTCTGGAGATAGGCATAGTCGCGGTACGGCAGCAGCCCGTGCGCGCTCAGGACGGCGGCGGCGACATATTGGCTTTCGTCATGGTCGATCGGCCGCATCCACGCGAGCGCGACCATCATGATCGCCAGCGCTGCCAGCATCAGGCGCGGGGAGCGCAGGGGACGAGGCGAAGCGGGCATCCGCGATGGTGCTACCGTGCCCCGATCATCCTGTCACCAATCCCGCCTCGCGAGCGGCTATCCCTCGACGCTCTTGCTGGCCTGTTCGAACATGTCCTTGCTCAGCCCCGGCGCGGCCAGGATGCGCTCCAGTTGGGCGCGCATCAGCGCGGCGCGCTCGGGCGCGAAGCGGCGCCAGCGCGCCAGCGGCGACAGCAGCTTGGCGGCGGTCTGCGGATTGAGGCGGTCGAGCGCGATCAGCTGGTCGGCGACGAAGCGATAGCCCCGGCCCGACGCGTCATGGAACGCGCGCTGGTTGACTCCGAACGCCCCGACCAGCGCGCGCGCGCGGTTAGGGTTGGCGAGGGTGAAATCCGGGTGCCGCGCCAACGCCTCGACCGCGTGCGCGGTATCGTCGCGCGTCGACAGGGCCTGGGTCGAGAACCACTTGTCGAGCACCAGCGGATTGTCGCGGTAGCGATGGTAGAAGATGTCGAGCGCCGCGACCCGCTCGTCGGCGGTGCCGTTGGCGAGCGTGCCGAGCGCGCCCTGGCGGTCGGTCATGTTGTCGGCCGCCTCGAACTGGCCGAACGCCAGCTTCGCGGCATCGCTCGCGCCGCCGGCTGCGATATAGCCGAGCGCCACGGTGCGCAGCCGCCGCGCGCCCTTCGCCGCCGGCGAATATTCGAAGCGGTTGGCGCTGGTGGCGTCATAGGCGGCGCGCCACGCCCGGTCGAACGTCCGGCCGATCTCCCGCCGCAACGCCTCACGCGCGGCATAGATCGCGTCGGGGTCGACGATCGCCATCTGGTCGCCGATGAAGCTCTCCGATGGCAGCAGCACCG
The DNA here is from genome assembly GCF_035555815.1 of Sphingomonas sp. GTDB lineage: Bacteria > Pseudomonadota > Alphaproteobacteria > Sphingomonadales > Sphingomonadaceae > Sphingomonas. The sequence continues at coordinate 11,530 of NZ_DATMGG010000197.1, read as the reverse complement.
CCTCGGCGACGAACGCCGGGTCGAGCGCCGGATCGTTCAGTGTGTTGCGCACCGCGTCGATCACCGCCGCGTGGCTGGCGCGGCCAATGGTGACGGCGGACACCAACGTGTCGAGCATCAGCTGCTGCATCGCCTCATAGCGCGCGAACGGATCGTCGTCATGCGCGGACAGAAAGGCGAGATCGGCGGCGGTGCGGTTGGTGTCGACGATCACCGGGGCGGAGAAACCGCGGTTGATCGACAGCACCGGGCGTTCGCCGATGCCCTCGAACGCGATTTCGGTATGGGCGTCGGCAAGAAGTTCCAGCCGCTCTTCGATCAGTGGCGTCCCGCTGTCGGCACCGAACAGCCGCAGCTTGAGGGGCAGCACCATCGGCGCCTTGTCGGGCTGGCCCGGCGTCGGCGGGGTCGCCTGCACCAGCTTGAGCAGCGCGCGTCCGCTGTCCGCCTCATGATGCAGGCTGGCGGTGACGCGCGGGGTGCCCGCCTGCGAATACCAGCGGCGGAACTGGCGCAGGTCGATGCCGCCCGCCTCCTCCATGCACGTGGCGAAATCCTCGACGGTGGCGGCGGTGCCGTCGAACCGATCGAAATAGAGGTCGGTCGCCGCGCGGAACTTCTCCGGGCCGAGCAGCGTCGCCATCATGCGGATCACCTCCGCGCCCTTGTTGTAGATCGTCGCGGTATAGAAGTTGGAGATCTCGATATATTCGTCGGGGCGCACCGGGTGCGCCAGCGGGCCGGCATCCTCCGGGAATTGCGCGGCGCGCAGCGCGCGGACGTCCTCGATCCGCTTGACCGCCGCCGATCCCAGGTCGGCGGAAAAGCTCTGGTCGCGATAGACGGTGAAGCCTTCCTTCAGGCTCAGCTGGAACCAGTCGCGGCAGGTGACGCGGTCGCCCGACCAGTTGTGGAAATATTCGTGCGCCACCACCGCGGCGATCGCGTCATAGTCATAGTCGGTGGCGGTATCGGGGTCGGCCAGGATGTAGCGGCTGTTGAAGATGTTCAGCCCCTTGTTCTCCATCGCGCCGAAGTTGAAATCGTCGACCGCGACGATGTTGAACACGTCGAGATCATATTCGCGGCCATAGACGTCCTCATCCCACTTCATCGCGGTCTTGAGCGCGTGGAGCGCGTGGTCGGTCTTTGCCAGATCGGCGGCGCGCACCCAGATGCCCAGCGCGACGTCACGCCCCGACGCGGTGGTGAAGATGGCGCGGTTGGCGACCAGATCGCCCGCGACCAGCGCGAACAGATAGCTCGGCTTGGGAAAGGGATCGTTCCACTCCGCCCAGTGCCGCCCGTCGCCGAGCTCACCCTGAGCGACCGGATCGCCATTGGCGAGCAGGATCGGGAAGCGCGCCTTGTCCGCGCTCATCCGCACCGTGTAGCGGGTGAGCACGTCGGGTCGGTCAGGGAAGAAGGTGATGCGGCGAAAGCCCTCGGCCTCGCACTGGGTGCACAGCAGGCCGGACGAGGCGTAGAGGCCCATCAGCTGGGTGTTGGTTTCCGGCGCGATCACCACCTCGGTCTCGATCCGGTGCGCGGCGCCGGGAAGCGCGATCACCAGCTCGCCGTCGACCAGCTCCCACGCCGCTTCGGCGCCGTCGACCCGCACCGTCACCGGGTTCAGCCCGTCGCCGTCGAGCCGCAGCGGCGCGCCATGATCGCCGTTGCGCGTGACGTCGAGCACGGCGCGCACCCGCGTCGCGGCCGGATCGAGGTCGAAATCGAGCGCGATCGTCGGCACCAGCCATGCGGGGGGGCGATACGCCTCGCGGCGGATCGTCTTGGCGGCGGGCGCGGCGGCGGGTCTGGCATCCATGATCCGATCCCTATCACCCCGCGCCGGCCGGATCGACTGGCGAATTGCGCGCGCGCCGGGCGGGCTGCTAGGTCAGCCCATCCGGTTCTTTTTCCAAGGATTGTTCGATTTGCGCCACCTGTCCCTCCTCCTGATCGCGCTCGGCGCCAGCACCGGCGCGTTGGCCCAGACGGCAACGGCGCCCGTCCCCGCCCCCTCCCCCGCCCCGCTGTTGCCGCAGCCGCGCGTGCTGTCGGCCGAGGATCAGGTGAAGCGCAACGCGATCCTCAACGCCGATCTGCCGCCCGATCAGGCGGCGATGAAGGCGCATGTGATGTTCCTCGCCTCCGACGAGATGCGCGGCCGCGACGCCGGCAGCGCCGAATATGACATCGCCGCGCAATATGTCGCCGCGCAATTCTATGCAGCGGGGCTGCGTCCGGCGGGCGACAACGGCAGCTATCTCCAGCGCGTGCCGCTGATCAGCGTCAAGGCGGCCGACAAGGGCAGTTTCGTCTGGACCCCGACGGCGGGCGCGCCGGTCACGCTCGAATTCGGCAAGGATTATATCCCCAGCGTCAACGCCGCGCGCCCGGCGACGCTGGTCGACGCGCCGGTGGCGTTCGTCGGCTACGGCATCGTCGATCCCTCCGCCGGTCGCGACGACTATGCCGGCATCGACGTCACCGGCAAGATCGTCGCGCTGTTCGGCGGCGCGCCGTCGGCGATGCACCCGGAGCTGCGCGCGCATTTCGGCAGCATGGCGACCAAGGCGGCGATCGCCGAGGCCAAGGGCGCGGCCGGCGTCCTGCTGATCGAGGGGACCGCGGCGGCCAGGACCAACAGCTTCAGCCGCACCGTCGCCTTCTATGATCGCCCGCGCGTGACCTGGGCGCACCCGGACGGCAGTGGCTTCAACGCCGCGCCCAACGCGCCCGCGCTCGGCACGATCAGCCAGGCGTTCGCGGCACGGCTTTTCGCCGGCGCGGCGACGCCCTGGACCAGGATCGCCAAGGGCGCCGAATCGGACGCGACCCGGTTCCGGCCGATGGTGCTGCCGGGCCGGCTGAAGGTGGCGATCAACAGCGTCGCCACCCCGCTGCCCAGCGCCAACGTCGCCGGCATCCTGCCGGGCGGCGACCCGGCGCTGAAGGACGAGGTGGTGGTGTTCTCCGCCCACCTCGACCACGTCGGCGTGGGGCGCGAGATCGACGGCGACAGCATCTACAACGGCGCGGAGGACAATGCGGTCGGCATCGCCGCGCTGATCGAGGAGGCGAAAAGGTTCAAGGCATCGGGCAAGCCGCCGCGCCGATCGATCCTGTTTCTGGCAGTGACGGCGGAGGAGAAGGGCCTCGTCGGCGCCGACTATTTCGCGCATTATCCGACCGTTGAGAAGGACCGGCTGGTCGCCGACGTCAACCTCGACATGCCGATCATCACCTATCCGTTCCAGGACGTGATCGCGTTCGGCGCCGACCGCTCGACGCTGGGGCCGATCGTGCGCGCGGCGGCGGCGTCGATGGGGGTCGGCTTCGCGCCCGATCCGATGCCGGAGGAGGGATTCTTCGTCCGATCCGACCATTATCGCTTCGTCCAGCAGGGCGTGCCGAGCGTGTTCCTGTGGCCGGGGCAGGTCGGACCGGGGAAGGCCGCCTATGACGATTTCCTGACCCACCGCTATCACAAGCCGTCGGACGAGGTGTGGCACCCCTCGCTCGACTGGGCGCAGGGGGTGCGTTTCGTCGATCTCAACTATGCCATCGCCCGCGCGATCGCCGACGGTGACGATCGTCCGCGCTGGAACAGGGGTGATTTCTTCGGGACGCTCTACAACGGTTACGGGGCGAAATAGCCGCTACCGATTCGGCCGCCGCGCGCGCAGTGCGATCACCAGCCCGACCATCGCCAGCACCGCGCCGGCGATGGCCAGCATCGACCAGCGATAGCCCTCGAACAGCGTCGAGATGATCATCGCGATGACCGGGACGAGCACGCCCGAATAGGCCGCCTTGGCCGGGCCGATCGTGCGGATCACGCCGAAATAGAGCGGGAACGCCACCGCCGACGCCGCCAGCCCGAGGTAGAGCACGCCGCCCCAATAGGCGAAACGCGTGTCGAACGCCGGCGGACCGGTGGTGGCCCAGGCAAAGGCGGCGTTGACCGCCGCGCCGATCAGCATCGCCACGCCCAGCATCGCGAACATCGGATAGGATTTGGCGGTGTCGGTCGCCTGCATCACATTGGCGACCGAGGCGGAGAGCACCGCCGCCAGCGTGAAGCCGATGCCGGCGAGCAAGGCGGCGGTGCCGTTGCCGCCGCGCGCTTCGTTCACGAACAACAGGCACACGCCGGCGATCGCGATCACCGATCCGACCATAAGCTGCCTGCCCATGCGCTGGCCGAGAAAGACGCGGCCGAACACCGCGTTGGGCACCAGCAGAAGCGCGAACACCACCGCGACCAGCCCCGAGGTGATGTGCGCCTCTGCGCGGTAGACGAAGTTGAAGTTGAGGCAGAACTGACTGAGCCCCAGCACCGCCGCGAACGTCCATCCGCGCGCGTCGAACCACAGCCGCTCGCGCTGCCAAGCCGCCATCGCGACCATCGCCAGCCCGGCGACCAGGAAGCGATAACAGACCGACCAGCTCGCCGGAACCGACCCGATCTGCGCGGTGATGACGATCCACGTCGATCCCCAGATCAGCGTGACGATGGCGAACGGGATCAGTACCGCCAATTGGGTCGAACGCGGCGGGGCTTCGGCGGTTGTGGGCATGACGTTCCGTCGGCGAGAGCGGGGGCGGGATAGCGTTCTATGCGCTGCGCCGGCGGGTCGGCGAAAGTGGTTTTCCTTATCCGGTCACAAGCGGCGCTGATGGATCACAGCGCCGCGATCGCGTCCGCCAGCGGGGCGATCTCCGCCTCGCTCTGGTTCCACGAGATGACCAGCCGCGCCTCGCCCGGCGCCCAGTCGTAGAAATCGAAGCCCAGCGCGCGCAGGCCCGCCGCCTCGTCCGGGGTCAGCCGCACGAACACCTCGTTCGCCTCGACCGGATAGACCAGCCGGTCGCCCGCCGCGCGTGCCAGCAACGCCGCGCCGGCATTGGCGGCACGGCCGTTGGCGAGCCACAAGTCGTCGTCGAGCATCGCGTGGATCTGCGCGGCCAGATACCGTCCCTTCGACAGCAGCAGACCGGCGCGCTTACGGCGATAGAGCGTCGCGTCGGCCAGCTCCGGCTTGAAGAAGATCAGCGCCTCCGCGCTCATTCCGCCGTTCTTGACGAAGCCGAAGCTGAGCGCGTCGACCCCCGCCTTCCACGTCAGGTCGGCCGGCGCGCAGCCCAGGTGCGCGACGGCGTTGGCAAAGCGCGCGCCGTCGACATGCAGCCCCAGCCCGCGCGCCTTGGCCAGCGCACCGATCGCGGCGGTTTCCTCAGGCGTATAGGTCAGACCATATTCGGTGGCGTTGGTGATCGAGATCGCGTGCGCCTGCACCTGGTGGACATCGTCGCGGATCCCGGCGAGCACCCCTTCGATCGCCGCGACGTCGAGCTTGGCGCCGGGGCCGTCGGCGAGCAGCAGCTTGGCGCCGTGGGTATAGAAACCGGGGGCGCCGGCCTCGTCGTTGTGGATGTGCGCTTCCCGGTGACACACCACCGCGCCGTGCGGCGGGCACAGCGCGGCGAGCGCGAGGCAATTGGCCGAGGTGCCCGACGGCACCCACAGCGCGCGCACCTCGGCCCCGAACAGCTCGGAGAAGCGCGCGTCGAGCGCCCGGCTGCGCGCGTCGCCGTCATAGGCGGTATCGAGCGTGTTGGCGGCGATCATCGCGTCGAGGACCGGCTGGCACACCGGGGCGGCATTATCGGAGAAAAAGCGCATGGCGGGGGGCTTTTCACCAAATGCCGGGAAGGGGAAGCCCTAAAATCCGTTGGGGTGCGCGGGACGATCTTGATCCTGGATCGTCATTGCGAGGGGCGAAGCCCCGCGGCAATCCAGCGCATCGCGTGCGGCTCTGGATTGCTTCCCCCGGCTTTCGCCGGGGTCGCAATGACGGCTTGGGTCGACATTATCGAACCCTAATTCGGCGGCCGGCTTTCCACGGCGTCGTCGGGCGGGCGGCGTTCATCACGCGGCGGGACCGGGATCTGGACCGGGGATCGATCGAGCGGACGGACGTCGACATTGCCGTCGCGATCGACGCGCAGGCCGACGCCCAGCTGGTCGAACTGGCCCTCGAACACCACCGGGCCGGTCGGATCGCCGACGTTGGCGATGCTGTCGAGCAGATTGCCGACCGGATTGTCCTCGACCGCCGCCGCCGGCGCGCGCGGCGGGGCGACGCCCAGCGCCTCGACCATGAAGTCGCGCCAGATCCGCGCTGGCACGCCGCCGCCGGACAGGCCCGGGTTGGGGGTGTTGTCGTCATTTCCCACCCACACCCCGGCGATCAGTCCGCCGGCATAGCCGACGAACAGCGCGTCGCGATTGTCCTGGGTGGTGCCGGTCTTGCCGAACGCCTGTACGCTGAGCGCCGCCTGCCGCCCGGTGCCCGACGCGATCGATCCGGCCAGCAGCTCGCGCATCCCGTCCAGCTCACGCCGGCCGATCGGGGTGGTGCGACCGCTCAGGCGCTCGATCCACGTCGGCTCGTCCTCCTTCTCCAGCCCGCGCGCGCGCACCGGCCAGGCGCCGTCGGCGATCGCGGCATAGGCGGTGGTCAGTTCGAGCAGCGACATGGTCGAGGTGCCAAGCGCGATCGAGGCGTCGTTGGCGATCGGGCTGGTGACGCCCAGGTCGCGCGCGGCGCGGACGACGTTGGCGACGCCGACCTGCTTGATGAGGCGCGCCGAGGCGACGTTGGACGATTTGGCGAAGGCGCGGGCGAGGGTGATCTCCCCTTCATAGCGACCGTCGCTGTTCTTCGGGCTCCATTCACCGATCGTCACCGGCTCGTCGAGAACGGTCGAATCGGGATTCATGCCCGAACGCAGCGCCGCCAGATACACGAACAGCTTGAACGTCGATCCGGGCTGGCGCCGCGCCTGCACCGCGCGGTTGAACGGGCTGTCGGCGTAGCTCTTGCCGCCGACCATCGCGACGACGCGGCCGTCGGGATGCATCGCCACCAGCGCCACCTGCGCGGTCCTCAGGCCAGCGCGGCGCACCGCACGTTCGGCGGCGCGCTGGACTCGAGTCTCCAGCGTGGTGGTGACGGTCACCTCGTTTGCGATCTCGCCCGACCGGTCGCGCGCCTGCGGAAGCACCCAGTCGGCGAAATAGGTGCCGTTGGGCACGTCCTTGATGCGCTCGACCTTGAGTCGGGCGGGCTGCACCGCATCGGCCTCAGCAGCGGTGAGGAAGCCGGCGCGCTCCATCGCGCCGACCACCAGCTTCTGCCGCGCCCGCGCGCCCGACAGGTTGACGGTCGGCGCCAGCCGCGACGGCGCCTTGACCAGCCCGGCCAGCATCGCCGCCTGCGCGACCGTCAGGTCCGTGGCCGGATGGCTGAAATAATGGCGCGCGGCGGCGTCGATGCCATAGACGTTGTCGCCGAAATAGACGTTGGACAGGTAGCGCGACAGGATCTCGTCCTTGGTCAGCCACGCTTCCAGCCACAGCGCGATCATCGCCTCGCGAAGCTTGCGCCCGGCGGTGCGGTCCGAATCGAGGAAGGCGTTCTTGGCGAGCTGCTGCGTGATCGTGCTGCCGCCCTCCCGCATCCGCCCGGCCATCGTGTTGTGGATCATCGCGCGAGTGATCCCCCAAGGATCAATGCCCCAGTGGCGATAGAAACGCCGGTCCTCGATCGCGGTGAATGCCTGCGGCACGTGCCTGGGGAGCGTCGTGACGTCGACCGGCCGGCCGATGATCGCGCCGCGCCGCGCGATCGGGGTGCCGTCGGCGGCGAGCAGCGTGATCTGCGGCGGCGCGATCGGCTTCAGCGATTTGGACAAGGGGGCGGTGATCGCCAGCCAGACGATCGCGATCACCAGCAGCACGATCAGCGCACCGATGCCACGCAGGATCCAGCGCCAGATGCCGGTGCGCCTGCGTGGCGGCGGCGGTGTGACCGGCGGCGGCAATGGTGCCGACGGATCGGGCGGGAAATAGGGCTGCGCCCCGGTCGGGCGCGATTGCCCGGTCAGCGCGAGCGGATCGTGCATATCGGGGACGGCGTTGCCCTTGCCGAAAAGAGATGCCAGCCGCACCACTCCACTGTATTACGCAACTAAGACGCCAATCGCAAGCCCGGCATCACTATCCTATCGGTCACGCTTCGAGCTCGACATCCCAATACAGCCAGTCATGCCAGGTTTCGTGCAGATAGTTCGGCGGAAAGCGGCGGCCGTGTTCCTGGAGGAACCAGTTGGTCGGGCGGATCGGCTGGACGTGGAGCGGCATCCGTGCCTGCGCCGGTGTGCGCCCGCCCTTGCGCAAATTGCATGGCGCGCACGCGGTCGCGACATTCTCCCACGTCGTGCGGCCGCCCTGCGCGCGGGGCACGACATGGTCAAAGGTCAGGTCGCTGTGCGAACCGCAATATTGGCAGGCGAACCGGTCGCGCAGGAACAGGTTGAATCGGGTGAAGGCGGGGAATTGCGACGGCTTCACATATTGCTTGAGCGCAATCACCGACGGCAGTTTCAGCCGCGCGGTCGGGCTGCGCACCTCGCGCTCGTAATGCGAGACGATGTCGACCCGGTCGAGGAACACCGCCTTGACCGCGGTCTGCCACGGCCACACGCTCAGCGGATAATAGGACAGCGGGGTATAATCGGCGTTGAGCACGAGCGCGGGGCAGCTGTCCGGATGCCGGATCAGATCGGGATGATACATACGCCCCCTTTCCCCGCCCTGTCCCCCGCGTCTTTCGCCGCAAAGGATGACGGCGTTATGACAGCACAGGCCGCGACTCGCGGTCAAGGCCGGCGTTAACCTTTGTGATCACCACCCGATTCGCCCCCAGCCCGACCGGGCGCCTGCACCTGGGCCACGCCGCGTCGGCGATCCGCGCGCATGATTTCGCGCGGGCGCGCGGCGGCGCGTTCCTGCTCAGGATCGAGGATATCGACGGCACCCGCAGCCGCGAGGAGCATGTCGCCGGCATCGTCGAGGACCTGGCGTGGCTCGGGCTGGCGTGGGACGGGCCGGTGGTGCGCCAGTCGCGGCGGCTGGCGCTGTACGACGCGGCGCTGGAGCGGTTGCGCACGATGGGGCTGCTCTATCGCTGTTTCTGCACGCGTGCCGATATCGCCGCCAGCCTGACCGCGCCGCACGGGCCGGCCGGGGCGGTCTATCCCGGCACCTGTCGGGGCGCGGACAACGCCGCGCGGATGGACCGGCCACACTGCTGGCGGATCGACATAGCGCGGGCGGTCGATCGCACCGGCCCGCTGACGTGGCATGACGCGGGCGCCGGCATCGTCGCCGCCGATCCGCTCGCGCATGGCGATGTCGTGCTGGCGCGCAAGGACGCGCCGGCGAGCTATCATCTTGCGGTGACCGTCGACGACGCCGCGCAGGGCGTGACCGACGTGGTGCGCGGCGCCGACCTGTTCGCCGCCACCCACGTCCACCGGCTGCTCCAGGCGCTGCTCGGCCTGCCGACCCCCGCCTATCATCACCACCCGCTGCTGGCCGATGCGGCGGGGCGGCGGCTGGCCAAGCGTGACGGCGCGCCGTCGCTGGCGGACCTGCGCGACGGCGGGATGGACGGCGCCGCGCTGGCGGCGATGCTGCGCGCGGGGGCGGTTCCGCTTGGATTCCGCGCCGCACGGGCGTAGATTCAGCCCATGAACATTTTCCTCGCCATCCTGCTGATCGCGGCGATGATCGCCACGGTGGCCGCGCTGGTGCGCGGCATCGTCGTCTTCCTCAAGACCAGCACCGAGGACGTGCGCGGCGAAGGCCCCGGCCCCAGCGCATCGGCGCTGAAGCAGAACAAGATGATGCAATACCGCATCCTGTTTCAGACGCTGGCGGTGCTGATCGCGGCGCTGCTGCTGTTCGCTTTCGGCCGCGCCTGATTTCGGCGCTGCGGCGCCGGCGGGAATTCAGATGGTCAAGCTCACCAAGATCTATACCCGCACCGGCGATGGCGGGACGACCGGGCTGGTCGACGGCAGCCGCGTGTCGAAGGCCGACGCGATCATGGCCGCGATCGGCGACGTCGATGAGGCTAATTCGGCGATCGGCGTCGCGCTGACGCTGGTGCCGGCCGGCGCGGTCGGCGCGGCGCTGACCCGGTTCCAGAACGACCTGTTCGATCTGGGCGCCGATCTGGCCACGCCCGACGGGATCGACGGCGCGCTGCGCATCACCCCGCCGCAGGTCGCGCGGGTCGAGGCGGAGATCGACCGGCTCAACGCCGATCTGGCGCCGCTGACCAGCTTCGTGCTGCCCGCAGGTGCGGCCGGGGCCGCCGCGTTGCACCTCGCCCGCGCGATCACCCGCCGTGCCGAACGGTCGGCGGTGGCGGCCGGCGCCGGCGGTCCTGCGCTCGCCTACCTCAACCGGCTGTCGGATTATCTGTTCGTCGCCGCGCGCCATGTGAACAAAGGCGGCGCCGGAGACGTTCTGTGGGTTCCGGGAGGGTCACGCTAGCGCCGCAAGGCGGCGATCCGCACGGTTGACAGCCCCGGTCCACGTCCGCAATGTGAGAACATTATGAGAACGATGCCCGGCCGCCCCGCACCCGCATCCCCGCTCTCGGCCCGGTTCGGCGCGGTGCGCGCGCTCAGCCGGGCGCTGGCCGCCCCGCTGTCGGACGCCGATGCGACGGTGCAGTCGATGCCCGATGCCTCGCCGGCCAAATGGCATCTGGCGCATACGACCTGGTTCTTCGAAACGTTCGTGCTGCGCGATTTCGTCCCGGGCTATCGGCTGCACGACGATCGTTTTCCGTTCCTGTTCAACAGTTACTACGAGGCGGAGGGCGCGCGCCACGCCCGCGCCGCGCGTGGGTTGCTGGCGCGTCCGGCGCTGGCGGAGGTGCTGGCCTGGCGCGACGCGGTCGACGCGGCGCTGGCCGACGCGTTGCCCGATCTGCCGGCGGCGGCGCGCGATCTGGTCGCGCTCGGCTGTCATCATGAGGAGCAGCACCAGGAGCTGCTGTTGACCGATATCCTCCACCTGTTTTCCTCCAACCCGCTCGAGCCGGCGCTGTGGCCGGGCGCGCGCAAGGTGCCGGTGCGGATGCCCGGTCCGATCGGCTGGATCGAGCGCGACGGGGGCATCGTCGAGATCGGCCATGGCGGTCTGGCAGAGGGTGAGGACTTCGCCTTCGATTGCGAGACGCCGCGCCATGCCACGCTGCTGTCCCCGCACGCGATCGCCGATCGCACCGTCACCAACGGCGAATGGGCGGCGTTCATCGCCGACGGCGGCTATGCCGATCCGCGCCACTGGCTGTCCGACGGCTGGGCGTGGGTGCAGTCGGAGGGTGTCGCCGCGCCGCTCTACTGGCAGCGGCAAGAGGGGGCGTGGACGCGTTTCGGGCTCGACGGCCGCCGACCGATCGATCCCGCCGCGCCGGTGACGCATGTCAGCTTCTACGAGGCCGATGCCTATGCGAGCTGGGCCGGCGCGCGGCTGCCGACCGAGGCGGAGTGGGAAGCCGCCGCCGGCGGCGCCGATCCGGCGGCGGGCAATTTCCTCGACCGCGCCGGCCCCGTCGAACCGCGCCCGTCGTCCGGCGGACCGGCGTGGTTCGGCGAC
>NZ_DATMGG010000196.1:0-26934 GCF_035555815.1 Sphingomonas sp. | reverse complement strand
CGCTCGGTCTCTACGGTCTGGAAAGCGCGGTGGTCTCGGTCGATCCGGCTGTCGGCGCGCAGCTGCGCTATCGATTCACCCCCAACGACATCGACAAGATCGAGCTGCGCGATGCCGAGCTGAAGCGCGACGGCGACGATTATGTGCTCGACCGGCTGGGCCAGCCGCTCCGCTTCCGGCGCGCCGGAAAATGATCGCTGGCGCTCGCCCGGGCGCGCGCGTAGAGGCGCGCGGATGACGACAAAGACGGTTTCGGATCGCAACGCGCCGGTCATCGAGGACCGTTCGCAGCTCATCGAATTCTTCGCGCGCGGCGAAAAGCCCCGCGATCGCTGGCGGATCGGCACCGAGCATGAGAAGTTCGTGTTCTCGCTCGCCGATCACCACGCCCCCGGCTACGACGAACCCGGCGGCATCCGCGATCTGCTGATGGCGCTGACCGAATTCGGCTGGCAGCCGGTCGAGGAAAATGGCCAGGTCATCGCGATGACCGGCGCCGACGGCTCGATCAGCCTCGAGCCGGCCGGCCAGTTCGAGCTGTCGGGCGCGCCGCTCGACAATCTGCATCAGACCTGCGCGGAAACCGGGCGCCACCTGCATCAGGTCAAGGCGGTCGGCGACCGGCTCGGCATCGGCTTCCTCGGGCTCGGCATGTGGCCGGACAAGGCGCGCGCCGATCTGCCGATCATGCCCAAGGGGCGCTACGCGATCATGCTGCGCCACATGCCGCGCGTTGGCAGCATGGGCCTCGACATGATGCTGCGCACCTGCACCATCCAGACCAACCTCGACTATGCGAGCGAGGCGGACATGGCGCAGAAATTCCGCGTCGCGCTGGCGCTCCAGCCGCTCGGCACCGCGCTGTTCGCCAATTCGCCGTTCACCGAAGGAAAGCCGAACGGCTACCTCAGCTATCGCAGCCATATCTGGTCGGATACCGATCCGGCGCGGACGGGGATGCTGCCGTTCGTGTTCGAGGACGGGTTCGGCTACGAACGCTACGCCGACTATGCGCTCGATGTGCCGATGTACTTCGTCTACCGCGACGGCCGGTATATCGACGCGGCGGGCCTCAGCTTCCGCGACTTCCTCGACGGCAGGCTGTCGGTGCTGCCGGGCGAGCGGCCGACGATCGAGGATTGGGCGGATCACCTGTCGACCGCCTTTCCCGAGGTCCGTCTCAAGACGTTCCTGGAGATGCGCGGATCGGACGGCGGCCCGTGGGACCGCATCTGCGCGCTGCCCGCGCTGTGGGTCGGGCTGCTCTATGATCAGGGCGCGCTCGACGCGGCGTGGGATCTGGTCAAGGACTGGTCGATGGAGGCGCGCGAGGAACTGCGCGGCGCGGTGCCCCGGCTCGCGCTCGACGCGCCGCTGCCGGGCGGCGGAAAGCTGCGCGACATCGCCGGCGAGGTGCTCGACATCGCCACCGCCGGGCTGACCGCGCGCGCGCGGATCGATGCGTCGGGATCGAACGAGACCGGCTTCCTCGATCCGCTGCGGGAGATCGTGCGCTCGGGCAAGGTCCCGGCCGAACTGCTGCTGGAGCGTTACCACGGCGCGTGGGGCGGCGATCTGTCGCGCGTCTACGACGAACTCAGCTACTGAATCCCTCTTCCGTCGGGACAGGGAGGGAGCGCGGCAGGCGCGCAAGGGTGAGGGCGACGGCGAGCGCGAACGGCTATGCCGCAGGTGCCCCGTCGCGGAGTGGCGGCTTCCGCCCGATCACCCATCCAAAGAAGCGCGGCACCCACCCGTTACGCCCCATCCACGCGCTGTATTCGCGATAGGCGGGGTCGGCGCCCAGGTGCCACTCCTCGGTCCGCGCGCGCCAGTAATAGATGCCGGCGACCGCGCCCATCAGCACGGTGTTGCGCACCGCGTCGACCCAGTTGCCGGTGGTCGACAGCACCGGGATGGTCGACAGGATCCAGAACAGGTTCTTGCTCAGATAGGCCGGGTGGCGGCTGAAGGCATAGGGGCCGTGGGTCAGGATGCCGCGGTGGGTCAGGTTGGAAAAGCGCAGCCCGAACGCCACCGTCGCCCACGCATAGATCGCGGTCAGCGCGACCAGCACGAACGCCAGCACCGCCATCAGCGTCGGATGACCGGCCAGCCAGTGGGTATAGTCCGACGTGCCGGGGTGGTAGTCGAGCGGCCCGCCGTCGCCCATCAGCACGAACGGCGGGTAGCAGATCAGCGCCGCCGTCCACCCCGCCGCCAGCGGCGTCGCGCTGCGGATGTGCGAATCGAGCGCGCGAAAGGTCAGGATGTAGCCGACCGTGGCGAACGCCACGTCGACCAGGAACATGAACGCGATCAGCCATCCGGCCAGCGCCACCGGATCGCGCCATAGCTGCGCGGTGTCGCCCCGGATGAAATCGCCGAAGTTGGGCGGCACGATCGCCAGCATGAAGGCGAGGAAGAACCCCTTCACCGCCCACGCACGCAGATGACCCGCGATCGCGCCGTGCGGGCGCGGCTCGTCGAGGTTCATCAGCCAAGCGCCCAGCGCCCAGGCGCCGTCGCGTGGCTCGATCAGCCGGCGGTCCATCCAGATCACCCACGGGATCGAACCGGCGAACAGGAACGGCGCCGCCAGCGTGAAGCACCACATCGAAAAGGCGTAGCCGCCCTGCCAATAGAATCGCCCCAGCGCATAGACGCAGGCGATGCCGCCCCATGTCAGCCACAGCCCGGCCAGCTTGGTCAGGCTGATGTCGATCGTCTCGCGCCACGGCCGCACCTGGTTCCAGTCGATGCCGGTCGACGGGCTACGGTGGACCTTGTCGACAAAGATCGACCACAGCACCATCGGCACCCCGGTCGCGACGACGTTGACCAGCGCGGAATAGGGCCCGTCGAGGCCATAGGTGAGCGCGAACGCGGTCCACGCCAGCAGCCCGGCCAGCCCCGCCAGCCCCACGCCGGTGCTGACCGCCGAGGCTGGTCGCGGATCGGCCCTGGCTTTGGAGGCGAGCGTCGCGTCGTGATACATGACGCCGGCTCTAGCGCGACATTGGTAAGCAAGCCGTGAACCTTCGTCGCGCGATGTTGAAACATGCCTAGCTTGCTCTAAGACTCGCTCATTCGCTCACTTTCGAAAGTGCAGACATGCTTCGTCCGCTTGCTATCCTTCTTCTTGCCGGCGCCGCGCCGGCGGCCGTGGCCCAGGTGTCCAATTCGGCGCCCGTCGCCACCGCGCCGATCCTCGACACCATCCCCGAGGCGCGCGACATCGATTATCCCGGCGGGGTGATCAAGCTGGCGGTCGACGCCACCGACACCCGCCAGGGCATCTACCGCGTCAAGCAAACGCTGCCGATCGCAGAGGGCGGGCACATGGTGCTGCTGATGCCGAAATGGCTGCCGGGTAACCACCGCCCCGCCGGCCAGATCGAGAAGCTCGCGGGGCTGAAGATCCGCGTCGGCGACAAGGTCATCCCGTGGAAGCGCGACCCGATCGACGTCTACGCCTTCCATGTCGACGTGCCCGCCGGCGCCCGCCAGCTCGACCTGGAGTTCCAGTTCCTGTCGGCGACCGCCGGCAATCAGGGGCGGATCGTCGTCACCCCCAACATGCTCAACGTCCAGTGGGAGGCGGTGAGCCTCTATCCGGCGGGCTATTACACCCGCCGCATCCCGATCCAGGCGACCGTCAAATATCCCGACGGCTGGACCGCCTATTCGGCGCTGCCGTCGCGCAAGACCGGATCGACCTACGCCTATGAGCAGACCAGCTACGAGATATTGCAGGATTCGCCGGTGATCGCCGGCCGCTATGCCAAATCGTGGCCGCTGTCGCCGCGCGTCAACCTCGACGTCGTCGCCGACAATCAGGAGGAGATCGACGCCGCCACGCCGGAGATGATCGACAAGCACAAGGCGCTGGTCGATCAGGCTATCAAGCTGTTCGGCGCCCAGCATTACGACAATTATCATTTCCTGCTGTCGATCAGCAACGAGATGGGCGGCAACGGGCTGGAGCATCACCGCAGTTCGGAGGACGGCGTCGCGCTCGGCTATTTCAAGGAATGGAAGGACAAGGCCGCCGCGCGCAACCTGCTGCCGCACGAATACACCCATAGCTGGGACGGCAAGTTCCGCCGCGGCGCCGACCTGTGGACCCCCGATTTCCGCACCCCGATGCGCGGCAGCCTGCTGTGGGTGTATGAGGGGCAGACCCAGTTCTGGGGCTATGTGCTCCAGGCGCGATCGGGGCTGGTGAGCAAGGAGGACACGCTCGACCAGCTCGCCGGTATCGCCGCGAGCTATGACACCACGCGCGGCCGCGACTGGCGCCCGCTGGTCGACACCACCAACGATCCGGTGATCGCCCAGCGCAAGCCGAAGGGCTGGACCAACTGGCAGCGCAGCGAGGATTATTACAACGAAGGGCTGCTGATCTGGCTCGAGGTCGATTCGCTGCTGCGCAAGCTGTCGGGGGGCACCAGGTCGATCGACGATTTCGCCCGCGCCTTCTTCGGCATGAACGACGGCGACTGGGGCGAGCTGACCTATGAGTTCGCCGACGTTGCCAAGACGCTCAATGACATCCAGCCCTATGACTGGAATGCGTTCCTCGACCAGCGGGTCAACCAGATCAACGAACGCGCCCCGCTCGCCGGCTTCACCGACAACGGCTACCGCCTGGTCTACACCGATCAGCCGACCCCGATCGCCAAGGCGGCCGAGCGCGACCGCAAGATGACCAACCTCACCTATTCGCTGGGCATGACCGTGGCGAACGACGGCAGCGTCGCCGGGCTGGTATGGGATTCGCCGGCGTTCGACGCCGGGTTCGACGTCTCGACCACGATCGTCGCGGTCGACGGCGACGCCTATACGGCGGACAAGCTCAAGGCGGCGATCACCGCCGCCAAATCGGGCAAGGCGCCGATCAAGCTGCTGGTCAAGGAAGGCAGCCGCTATCGCGACGTCGCGATCGATTACCGCGGCGGGCTGCGCTATCCGCGGCTCGAAAAGATCGGCACCGGCGCGAACGGCCTCGACCAGTTGCTCTCGGCGAAGTAAGGCGCGTCCAAATCCGCCCGCACCCGGCCAGAGCCGGGGCGGGCGGGCGCCATACAACATGCGAGAGAGCAGACATGCGGATCGATCTGATTCCGGTGGGCGATGACCCGCCGAACAGCCTCAACGTCGTCATCGAGGTGCCGGTCGGCGGCGAACCGGTGAAATATGAGTTCGACAAGGCGTCGGGCGCGCTGTTCGTCGACCGCATCCTGCACACGCCGATGCGCTATCCCGCCAATTATGGCTTCGTGCCGCACACGCTGTCGCCCGACGGCGATCCGCTCGATGCGCTGGTGATCTCGCGCTCGCCGTTCATCGCCGGTTGCGTTGTGCGTGCCCGGCCGATCGGCGTGCTCAACCTCGAGGACGAGCATGGCGGCGACGAAAAGCTGATCTGCGTGCCGGTCGACACCACTTTCCCCTATTATTCCGACGTCGGGGAACGCGGCGACCTGCCGTCGATCGTGCTCCAGCAGATCGAGCATTTCTTCAAGCACTACAAGGATCTGGAATCCGAAAAGTGGGTGCGCGTCGGCCAGTGGGGTGACGCGGCCGAGGCGCGGCAGATCGTGATCGAGGCGATCGAGCGCGCTGACAAGGCGGGCGTCGGAAAGGCCTGAACTCCGCACCGCCATTGCGACCCCGGCGCAAGCCGGGGGAAGCGATCCAGCCGCGCGCGGGACGCCGGATCGTGCTGGTCGTCTGATCGGTCAGCGCGTGCCGGGCGCCTTCGCTTGTCGTGTGGTCGCCCGTTTCCTTTTCGGCGGCGCGCGCCGTCCCGCTTCGATGGCCAGCGCCGCCCAGTGGCGCAGCGCGTCGGCGTCGTCATAGGTCGCGTCGGGCGCGCGGCGGTAGTTCATCGACTGGATCTTGCCGCCGTCCCGCTCGACGGTGAAGCGCGGCGCGGCGATCGCGTCCCACGCGGCGTCGCTCTCCGCATCCGCCTTCAGCCACAGCGCGTCGAACGCCAGGATCGCGAAGGCGATCCCGTCGCAATAGAGCGCGGCGCCACCGAACAGGCGCTTGCGGGTGACCGTGCCGATCGGGGCGACCGCCTCGGCAACCCAGTCGGCCAGTCCGGCATCGAACGCCATCAGTGCGCGGTCAGCTTGAGCCCGCCGATGCACGCCACCAGCGCGACGATCAGCGCGATGCGGGCCAGGTGGGCGGGCTCGCCGAACCAGAGGATGCCGACGATCACCGTGCCCAGCGCGCCGATCCCGCCCCATACCGCATAGGCGGTGCCCATCGGGATGGAGCGCGACGCGACCTCGAGCAGCCCCATCGAGAGGGTGACGGAGGCGAGGAAGGCGAGCGTCCACGGGATGTTGCGGAAACCGTCGACGTAGCGCAGGCAGGTGGTGAAGCCGACCTCGAAGCATCCCCCGACGATGAGCAATAGCCACGCCATCAGCCGCGTCCCGCCAATGTCGCCAGCGCCGGGCCGGACACCCGCCTGATCCGCCAGTCGTCGAGCGATTCCGCACCCATCGCATCGTAGAACCGGATCGCCGGTTCGTTCCAGTCGAGCACCGCCCATTCGAACCGCGCGCAGCCGCGATCGATCGCCACCCCGGCCAGGTGGCGCAGCAACTGCGTGCCGACGCCCGATCCGCGCGCCTCCGGCGTGACGTACAGATCCTCCAGATACAGCCCGCGCCAGCCGGTCCAGGTCGAGAAGTTGAAGAAATACAGCGCCATGCCGACCGCCATGCCGTCCTGTTCGGCGATCAGCGCCTCGGCCGCGGGGTGGTCGCCGAACAGCGCATCGTGCAGCAGCGGCTCGGTCGCCACCACCTTGTCGGATGCGCGCTCATATTCGGCCAGGTCGCGGACGAACCCCATGATCGTCGGCACGTCGGCGGGAGTGGCGGGGCGGATCATGCGATGGGCTCCTTCAACGGGATCGGTTTGATGCGTGCCGCGATCACGCAGCCGCCGACGATCAGCGCGGCGCCGGCCAGCGTCCACGGCGACAGCGTTTCGCGAAACACCAGCCAGCCGAGCAACGACGCCCAGACGAAGGCGGTATATTCGGTCGGCGCCAGATAGCTCGCCTCGCCGTGCGCATAGGCCCACGACAGCAGCAGGATCGACAGCGTGCTCAGCGCCGCCGACACCGTCAGCATCGGCACATGGCTGGGGTCGGGGACGGTCGCAAACCACGGCGCGGCCAGCGCCAGCGTTACCGCCACCACCAGATTCTGCCAGAACGTCACCTCGACCGGCCCGGCGACCTGGCTCTGCGCGCGCATCAGGATCAGGTTGAAGGCATAGCACACCGCCGATCCCAGCACCGCGATCGCGCCCAGCAACGCCTCATGTCCCATCTCGGCGCGCGCCTGTCCGGCCAGGATGGTGAGCACCCCGGCAAAGGCGAGTGCGCTGGCGCCGATCGTCGCGCGGCCGATCCGCTCCTTCAGGATCACCGCCGCCAGGAACAGCGCGATCAGCGGCGCGATGAAGGCGAGCGCGATCGCCTGCGCCATCGGCACGCGCGCCAACCCCCAGAAGAACAGCACCGCCAGCACCGCGCCGATCACCCCGCGCGCGACGTGCAGCCGCATCGTCGCGCGGCTGGGCAGGGCGGGGCGCCGCACGGCATAGAGGACGCCGGCGATCGCGATCGCGGCGAAGCTGCGCCAAAACAGCGCGTTGTAGGCGCCGATCGACAGGCTCAGCCCCTTCATCACCGCGTCCATCACCGAAAACACCGCGATGCCGGCGCTGCCGACCGCAAAGGCGGCGGATGGGGTGAGCGAACGCGATTTCACCTTGGGCCCCCTTCCTGATTGCTGGCACGGCGAGCGGGGGCCTATACCAGTGCGATGGCGAGTGACCACCCCGGCATCGGCAACCGAATCGCGCCGCCGCGCTTCGTGATGTTCTGCCTGGTCGCGCTGGTCGCCGTGCCGGTCGCGATCGCCCTGGGCGGCTGGTCGGTCGGGACGATGATCGGCTTCGATATCGCCGCGGCGGCCTTCCTCGCCTCGGCGTGGCCGCTGCTGCGCGATTCCGACGCGGAATCGATGCGCAAGGCCTCGAAACGCAACGACGGCAACCGGGTGATGCTGCTGGTGATCTCGGCGATGACGACGCTGGCGGTGCTGGCGGCGGTCGCGGGCGAGCTGACCGGATCGGGCAATCCCGACGCGCCGATGATCGCGCTGGTGATGACGACGCTGGTGCTGTCGTGGACGTTCGGCAACATGGTCTACGCCATGCACTATGCCCATCTTTACTATCTGGCGGGCGACGACGGAAAGGATGGCAGGGGACTCGATTTCCCCGATACCGACGAGCCGGGCTACTGGGACTTCCTCTATTTCGCCTTCACGCTGGGGATGACCTTCCAGACCAGCGACACCGGCATCGAAACCACCCAGCTTCGCAAGGTCGCGCTCGGCCATTCGATGGTGGCGTTCGTGTTCAACCTGGGTGTGATCGCGTTCACGATCAACGTGCTGGGAAGCGGCTAGCGCGGATCGTCGCTGGCGAAATAGTCGTAGATCGCCTGTTCGCTCCGCGTGGCGGCGTTGCGCCAGCTGGGGGCGTCGTCGAGGTTGATCGGCCGGGCGGCCGCATCGAGCAGCAGAACCGTCGGCGTGCCGCTGATCCCGTCGAGGCCATATCGGCGGGCGATATCGAGGTTGCGGTCCTTGCGGCCGACGTTGATCCAGACGATCTCGTAGCGCGACGCCAGCATCGCATGGAACCGGGGCGTCGCGAACCACCCGGCCAGCGCGCGGCTGTCATGGCACCAGTTGCCGCCGAAAATGAGCAGTACGTGGTGGCCGTTCCCCGTCGCGCGCGTGAAGGCGGTGGCGATGTCGTGCTCGGCACGTTCGGTCGCGGGAAACGGCCGCGCCTCTGACAGGGCCGCCGCCGGGGCCTCCGCGCGGGCGATGCTGGGCGCTGACAGGGTCAGCGCGATGGCCACTATGTTCGCCGGCCTCACTCCGCCGCCACCGCCTGTGCCGCGTCGGCCGCCTCGATTTCCGCCGCCTTGGCCTCGACCAGTTTGACGATGTGGTCGAGCATGTCATCGCTCGACACGGTGTGGTCGGTGACGCCGGACAGATAGACCATGTGCTTGCCGTTGCCGCCGCCGGTCAGTCCGATATCGGTCTCGCGCGCCTCGCCCGGGCCGTTGACGACGCAGCCCAGCACCGACAGCGACATCGGCGTGCGGATGTGGACCAGCCGCTCCTCCAGCGCCTGCACGGTGCGGATCACGTCGAAGCCCTGCCGCGCGCAGCTCGGGCAGCTCACCACGCGCACGCCCCGGTTGCGGATGCCCAGCGCCTTCAGGATCTCGAAGCCGACGCGCACCTCCTCCTCCGGTTCGGCGGAGAGCGAGACGCGGATGGTGTCGCCGATCCCGAACCACAGCAGCGATCCGATGCCGATCGCCGACTTGACCGTTCCGCCGACGAAGCCGCCCGCCTCGGTGATGCCCAGGTGCAGCGGGCAATCGACCACCTCGGCCAGTTGCTGATAGGCGGCGACCGCCAGGAACAGGTCCGACGCCTTCACCGCGACCTTGTATTCGTGGAAGTCGTGATCCTGGAGCAGCTTGATATGGTCGAGCGCGCTTTCGACCAGCGCCTCCGGGCATGGCTCGCCGTATTTCTCGAGCAGGTCCTTCTCCAGGCTGCCGGCGTTGACGCCGATGCGGATCGCACAGCCGTTGGCCTTGGCCGCGCGCACCACCTCCGCCACGCGCTCCGACGATCCGATGTTGCCGGGGTTGATGCGCAGGCACGCCGCGCCGGCATCCGCCGCCTCCAGCGCGCGCTTGTAGTGGAAATGGATGTCGGCGACGATCGGCACGCGCGCGGCGCGGACGATCTGGCGCAGCGCGGCGGTCGATTCGATATCCGGGCACGACACGCGGATGATGTCGACCCCGGCATCCTCGCACCGGCGGATCTGGTCGATGGTCGCGACCGGATCGGATGTGAGCGTGTTGGTCATCGTCTGGACGGTGACCGGTGCGTCGCCACCGACGGGGACGTTGCCGACCATGATCTGGCGGCTCTGACGGCGGACGATGTCGCGCCACGGACGAACTGACATGCCCCGCTATATAGTCGCTTGCGGCGCGCGGTGGAACCTGTCCTTTGCAAGGCGGGCGGATGGGGCGGGCAACGTCGTTAACGCTTCCATCACGACGGCGGCGCTACGCGAGGGGCGGCATCGATCATGGTGCGGACGGAAGCGACATCTTGAATCAGCCGTGGGCGCCCCACCAGACGATCGCCCGGACCCAGCGCCACTATGGCATGGACTGGCTGCGGATCGGCGCGTTCGCGCTGCTGATCCTTTATCATGTCGCGATGGTGTTCGCGCCGTGGAGCTGGGTGGTGAAATGGCCGGTCACCTATAGCGCGCTGATCCCGCCGATGGCGCTGCTGACGCCGTGGCGGCTGGCGCTGTTGTTCGCGGTGTCGGGATATGCGTCGCGCAAGCTGCTGATGCGCAGCGCGTCGCTGGGCGGATTCCTGCGATCGCGCAACGGCCGGCTGCTGATCCCGCTGGCGTTCGGCATGGCGGTGCTGGTGCCGATCGAGATGTGGGTGCGCGTGCGCGGACACGGCTATCCCGCCGGCTATCTCCATTTCTGGGCGCTCGACTATTGGCGCTGGGGACGGTTCTGGAACGTCGGCTTCCCCAATTGGGAGCATCTGTGGTTCGTCGCCTATCTGTGGGCCTATACGATGGCGCTGGGCGCGCTGATCGCGGTCGTGGGGACGGGCTGGGGCGACCGGCTGCTCACGTGGCTGGGCACGGGGCACCGGCTGCTGTGGGTGCCGCCGGCGGCACTGGTTACCGTGCGGCTCGCGCTGATGTTCGTCGTGCCGGAGCAACAGGGACTGCTGACCGACTGGACCGGCCATGCCGAATATTGGCCGATGTTCGCCTTCGGCTTCATTGTGGCCGGAGCCCCGGCCGCCTGGCCGATGCTGGCCCGGCACTGGCGCCCGGCGCTGGCGGCTGCTGCGGTGACGGGGGCGATCGTGGTGGCGATCGAGCTGCGCTATCCGGCCGACGTCCAGCCCGCGCACATGATCGCCGCGCTCAATCGCGCGGGCCGCGTGGCGATGGCGTGGTGGATGGTGATGGCGCTGTTCCACCTCGCCGATGCCGGCCTCAACCGCGACCATCGCTGGCGCCGGCCGCTGGCGGAGGCGGTGTTCCCCGCCTATCTTTTCCACCACACCACGATCGTGCTCCTCGCGTGGGCGACACTGGGGTGGGGGCTGAATCCCTGGGTCGAGTTCCTCCTGCTCGCCACCGCCGCCATCGCCGCATCGGCCCTCGCCTATGCCGTCGGGCGCCGGGTCGGCTGGCTCCGGCCGCTGATCGGGCTGTCGGCAAAGTCGCCCGCCCGCCCGCCGCTTTAACCCCGTCACTTCTCGCATCCCGCCGCTCGCCGCGTTGTGGTGATCGCAATTGGCGCATAGGCCTGCTGCCATGAGCGACTCGCACTGGACATTGGCGATCCACGGCGGCGCGGGCGTGATCGTTCGTGACCGCACCACGCCCGAAGCCGAGGCGGCGATCCGCGCCGCGCTCGGCCGCGCGCTCGATGCCGGCGCGGCGATCCTGGCCGATGGCGGCGCAGCGCTCGACGCGGTCGCGGCGGCGGTGCGTGTGCTGGAGGACGATCCGCATTTCAACGCCGGGCGCGGCGCCGCGCTGACGCGTGAGGGCACCGCAGAACTCGACGCCGCGATCATGGACGGCGCCACCCGCCGCGCCGGCGCGGTGGCGCGGGTCAGCCGGACGCGCAGCCCGGTCGCACTGGCCCGCGCGGTGATGGAGCACAGCCCGCACGTCTTCCTCGCCGGGGTCGGTGCTGATGCCTTCTCGCTGGAGGCGGAGGCCGAGCAGGTCGACAACGGCTGGTTCGTCACCGACGAACGCCGCCGCCAGCGTGAAGAGCTGCTCGCGCGCAACGCCGATGCGTTCGATGTCGAGATGAAATACGGCACGGTCGGTGCGGTTGCGCGCGATGCCGCCGGGCATCTGGCCGCCGCGACCTCCACCGGTGGGGTGACCGGCAAGCGGTGGGGCCGGATCGGCGATTCCCCGGTGATCGGCGCCGGCACCTGGGCCGACGACCGCAGCTGCGCGATATCGTGCACCGGCGCGGGCGAGTTCTTCCTGCGCGCCGGCGCCGCGCACGAGATCGACGCGCGCGTCCGCCTGACCGGCGCGACTATCGCTGACGCCGCCGATCAGGTGCTCGCCGACGTCCGCGCGCTGGGCGGCACCGGCGGGGTGATCGTCGCGGGCGCCGACGGCGGCCTGGCGTGGCGCTTCACCACCCCCGGCATGCACCGTGCCCGCGCTTCGGCCGGGGGCGAGCGGCTGGTGGCGATGTTCGGCGACGAAGGGTGATGGCGCTGGTCGCCGCCAGCCGCTAACCGGCGGTCATGCTTCGCCGACTCGCCGCGCTCTTCGCGCTCGCCGCCGCCGCGCTCCCCGCGCCCGCCCTCGCCTATTGGGAATACGGGCATGAGACCGTCGCGAAGATCGCGATGGCCAACGTCCGTCCGTCCACCCGCGCGGCGGTGCACCGGCTGCTGGCGCAATCGGCGCTGCTGGGTACGCCGCAATGCCCGACCAACACGATCGAGGGCGCCAGCACCTGGGCCGATTGCATCAAGACGATCAAGGATGCCGACGGCAAGCGCCCGTTCGATTTCGCGTACAACTGGCATTTCCAGAACGTCGACGTCTGCGCGCCTTTCGCCCTGCCGCCCGCGTGCAAGGACGGCGATTGCCTGTCGGCGCAGATCGAGCGGGATGTGGCGCTGCTCAAGGACAGGCGCACCTCGCCGCACGACCGGGTGCAGGCTTTGGTGTTCCTGATCCATTTCGTCGGCGATCTGTCGCAACCACTCCATGCCGGCGACCGCAAGGATCTGGGCGGCAACAAGGCGGCATCGGACTATGGTGTCTACGGGCCGCAGCGGCTCAACCTGCACACGATCTGGGACGGCTGGCTGGCCGAACGCGCGATCTCGACCCCGCCATCGCTGGTGCGCAGCTACCCCACCGCCGAGCGTCGTCGGATCGCGGCGGGCAGCGTCGACGACTGGAGCCGCGATTCGTGGCAGGTCGCGCGCGTGGCCTATGCCAGTGCCTATGGCGATCCGTGCGGCCCGCAGGGCGTGCGCGGCAAGCTGGACGACGCCACCGTCGCCGGACTGGTCGCGCCGGCGCGCGAACAGGTGGTGAAGGGCGGGCTGCGGCTGGCGCGGCTGCTCGATGAGGCATTGGGATAGGGCAACCGCCCACACGGATCGGGCCGGGGATCACGCGCGCGTTCGCCCTCACCGTCGCGCGCCTCCGACGTGCCCTCCCTCCCGCGATGGGTGGGAAGGGTGAGGGCCCGTCGATCCTATCGCTTTGCCGTCACGAACCCGGCGACCGCGTCCACCACCCCCGGCGCCACCGGCAGCGACGGATCGCGATAGGTGGCGATATTGGCGGCGCGATCGTCGCTTTCCACCGCCTTCAGCACATGGTTGACCGCGGGCACCAGCGTCAGCGTCGCCTTGGGCGCCGCCGCCTTCAGCGCCCTGGCGTCGGCGACGGCGACCTGGATGTCGCGCTCGCCCTGGACGATCAGCACGGGCAGCGTGATCGCCGCCGTCAGCTTTGCCGGATCATGCGCGAACATGTCGATCAGATAGCCCTGCACCGCCGCGCTGAACATCGGCCGCACCGGCGCGGGCAGCGTGGCGGGGTCGACCCGCCGCCCCGCCTCGAACGAATCGATCGCGGCCAGCGTCGGCGGCAGGATCGGCGCGTTGGCGGGATTGGCGTTGAGCTGTTCGCGCATCACCGCCCCCAGCCGCCGCCCGGCGGTCGCCACCAGGATCACCCCGCACAGCCCGCGCGGATCCTGCGCCGCCTGCAACGCGACCAGCCCGCCCTCGCTGTGCCCCAGCAGCCAGACGCAGTCCGCGCCGGTCCTGGCGCGGATCGCATCGACCCAGGCGTGGGCATCGCCGGCATAGTCGGCGACCGTCACCGCGTTGGGATCGGCCACCGCCGCCTTGCTGCCGAACAGGCCGCGCTTGTCGATCCGCACGCTCGATACGCCTCTTTCCGCCAGCGCATCGGCCAGCAGGCGATAGGTGGCGGCGGTCACGCCCAGCGGGTTGTTGCCGTCGCGGTCGGTCGGGCCCGAACCGGGGATGACCAGCACCACCGGCGCGCCCTTGCCCGCGTCGATCAGCGTCCCGGCCAGCGGCCCCTGCGGGCCGGGGACGGTCATCTCGCTGGCAACCGGGGCGGATGCCGCGACGGCGGCGGCGGCGAACAGCGTCAACAGGCTCATCTCAATCCTCCTTGCCCCAGCGCCAGCGCATCCCGCCCTGGGTATGGCCGGCGGCGATCACGATCATCGCGGCGGTCAGCAGCAGCGCGACCACGACGAACACCATGTGGTGGCGCTCGGCCAGCGCGGCCCCCGCCGCCGCCAGCGCCAGCATATAGCCGGCGAGCAGCGCCCAGCCCTGCCACACGACCGGCCGGCCGATGCCGAAGCCATAGCGTTTGGCGGCGAACCACGTGTCGTCGGGGCGGTCGGGCGGCGCCATCAGCCGGCCGCCGCGACGATCAGCCCGATCGCCAGCATCGCCCCGAACAGCGCGACCAGCGGTCGCGGGTGGCGGGTGAAGACTCCGATCATGCCTCTTCTCCTTCCGATTTGGGCGGACGGCCGCGTTTGGCGCGGACCGGCGCCGCCAGTTTCACGCCGCGCCGGGCCAGCGCCTCGCGCAGCAAGCATTCGACCTCGGCGTTCACGCTGCGCAGGTCGCCCGCCGCCGCCCGCTCGACCGCGGCGAACAGGCCGGGGTCGAGGCGCAGGGCGAACGCCTTCTTGCTGGAACCCGTCACGGCGTGTCTCTACTGATAGAGCGAGCCGGTGTTGACCACGGGCTGCGTCTCGCGGTCGCCGCACAGCACGACCATCAGGTTGGACACCATCGCCGCGCGGCGCTCGTCGTCCAGCTCGACCACATTCTTCGCCGACAGTTGCTCGAGCGCCATCTCGACCATGCCGACCGCGCCCTCGACCAGCGTCTTGCGCGCGGCGACCACCGCCTGCGCCTGCTGCCGCTTGAGCATCGCCTGCGCGATCTCCGACGCATAGGCGAGGTGGGTGAAGCCGCATTCGTCGACGGTGATTCCCGCCACCGCCAGCCGCGCGATCAGCTCGGCGCGGAGTTCGCCGCCGATCTGGTCGTGGTTGCCGCGCAGCGTCACCTCCTGATGCTCGAAATCGTCATAGGGATAGCGCGATCCGATTGTGCGCACCGCCGCCTCGATCTGGACCAGCACGAACGCCTTGTAATCGTCGACGTCGAACAGCGCCTGCGCGGTGTCGGTCACGCGCCACACCACCTGCGCCGCCATCTCGATCGGGTTGCCGCGCAGATCGTTGACCTTGATCTTGTCGGAGATGATGTTGTTGGCGCGCGCCGACACCTTCTTGCGCGCATACCATGGCAGCACCCAGCGCAGGCCGGTGGTGCGGTCCGATCCCTTGTAGCTGCCGAACAGCGTGATCGCCGCCGCCTGATTGGGCTGCAACATGTAAAAGCCGCAGATGATGAACAGGAACACGATCATCCCGGCGACCAGCACCGGCACGCCGATTTCGGGGGTCTCGTCGATTCGGGTGGCGCCCCAGATCGCACCCACCAGCGCGACGAGGGCGATCAGCAACATCGTATAGCCGCTGGTCGAGGACGCCGGGCGCTCCTCGCTGCGCTGAAGATTCGACCTGCTCAGGTCCGGCATCACTTCCTCCTGTTTAAGTGATATCATATTTATATCGAAATGAAGTGAGTCGCAAACGAAATCGGCGGACCCGCTGTGCAGGCCCGCCGATCGTGCGTTCCAGTGCTGGAGCGGTGACGCCTACTGGAGCGTCACGGTCACCGCGCGGCGGTTCTGCGCCCAGCTCCCCTCGTCGGAGCCCAGCGCGGCCGGGCGTTCCTTGCCATAGCTGATCGTGCTGATGCGGGCGGCGTCGATGCCGCGCGCCGCCAGATAGTTCTTGGCGGCGTTGGCGCGGCGATCGCCCAGCGCGAGGTTGTATTCGCGCGTGCCGCGCTCATCGCAATGGCCTTCGACCGTCACGCGGACGTTGGGGTAGCGCTGCAGCCACTGTGCCTGGGTGTCGAGGATCGCCCGTGCCTCGCTGTCGATGTCATAGATATCGAGCCCGAAGTGGACGGTGTCGCTGCTGACCGAGCGCAGGAAATCCTCGCGGCTGCCGGGGACGACGCCGGTCTGGACGGGGCCGCCGGTCTCGCCGCCGGACTGGACCGGGCCGTTACCGACCGGCTCGGGCGGCAGCACCGGCGGGCGCTTCTTGGCGCAGCCCGCGGTCGCAAGCAGCGCGGCGGCGATGATGAGTTTGGTAGAGGTCTTGGCCATGATCGGAAACTCCCTTCGGTCGTGGCCCGTCACGGTGACGGGATGGATGGAAATCGTCCCCCTGGGACGGCTACGGACGCAACGGGCCCCAACTCGGATCGGATCCGTCCAGGGGCGTGGGAATCTGGCGCTCGTTGACGCCGGTCAGGTCGACCGACCACAGATCAGCCTTACCCGATCCCTGGCCGGTACGGAAAAACGTCAGCACGCGGCCGTTGGGCGACCAG
The DNA here is from genome assembly GCF_035555815.1 of Sphingomonas sp. Classification (GTDB taxonomy): domain Bacteria; phylum Pseudomonadota; class Alphaproteobacteria; order Sphingomonadales; family Sphingomonadaceae; genus Sphingomonas. The sequence continues at coordinate 10,204 of NZ_DATMGG010000196.1, read as the reverse complement.
CTCGGCCCTTCGTCGCCCCAGGCTTCGGTCAATATCTTCTCACCACCGCCGGAGGGCGACATCACGCCGATACGGAAGCTGCCCGACATCTTGGTGAAGGCGATCAGGTCGCCGCGCGGGCTCCACACCGGGGTGGCGTAGCGCCCGCCGCCAAAGCTGATGCGCTGCTGGTTCGATCCGTCGGCGTTCATCACGTAGAGCTGCTGGCTGCCCGAGCGATCGCTTTCGAACACGATCTTCGATCCGTCGGGCGAATAGCTGCCGCCGGTATCGATGCCGGCGCTGTCGGTCAGCCGGTGCGGGCTGCCGCCATCGATCGACACGCGATAGACGTCGGTATTGCCGGCCTGCGCCATCGAAAACAGCACCCAGCGCCCGTCCGGCGACACGCGCGGGGCAAAGGTCAGGTTGTTGCTCGACACCAGCCGGCGCTGCGTGCCCGATCCCAGGTCGTAGACATAGATGGTCGGCTTGTCCCCGACGTAGCTCATGTAGACGATCTGCTGCTGTTTCGGGGCGAAGCGCGGCGTCAGCACGATCGACTGGCCATTGGTCAGGAAGCGGTGGTTGGCGCCGTCCTGATCCATGATCGCCAGCCGCTTGATGCGCTTGCCCTTGGGTCCGGTCTCGGAGACATAGACGATGCGGCTGTCGAAATAGGGGCCTTCGCCGGTCAGCCGGGTATAGACGGTATCGGCGCATTTGTGCGCGCCGCGCCGCCAGTCGGCGGGCGAGACGACGAAGCCCTGCCGGGTCAGCTCGGTCTTGGCGAACACGTCGTACAGATAGCAGCCGACGGTCAGCGTGCCGTCGCCGTTGGCGCGGACGAACCCCTCGACCAGCGCCTGCGCGCCCGTGCTGCCCCAATATGGAAAGTCGGGCGCGGTGACCTGATCCATGCTGACGGCGCGCAGCTGATCGGCGCCCAGCGGACGGAAAAGTCCGGAATTGCGCAGGTCGGCGGTGACGATCTCCGCCACCTGCCGCCCCAGCGCGTCGGTCGCGCCCGCCGGGGTCTGCTGTCCGGCGGGAGTCGGCATCGGCGGGATCGCGATCGGCATCGGGGCGGAAATGCCGCCGACCACGTCGACCTCCACCTGCGCTGCCGCGGGAACGGCCGCCAGCATCGCCGCGATCGCCACTATCGGCTTGATAATCTTCCGCATGACGTCGCTCTCCTAGCCCGGCAGCCGGTAGTTGATGATGATGTCTTTCCAGCCGTTTTCATAGAGTTCGGCAGGCAGTTTATAGGGCGCGCATTGCATGATCGCGGCGGTCGCCAGCTCGGCGACGCGCTGGGCATAGCGCTGGTTCTCATCGTTGACGCCGGTCTGGCCCATCAGCGTGGGACGCACCGCCAGCGCGCCGTCAGGCGCCATCTGCAGCCGCAGTTTCGACCGGATCTGATTGGCGCCGGGGCCGGGGTTGGGGATGCGGTTCGCGCACGGCTGGACCTGGCGCGCGATCGCGTCGCCCAGCCCGGCGACGGCCTGTGCCGAGACGGCCGCCGCGCGCGGGGCCTCGCCCCGGCCCTTCTCCGGAGAGATCGCCAGGCTCTTGCGGAAATCGTCGCCAAGCAGGCTGCCGCGCGGTTTCGGCCTGGTCGCGGCCGGATCGGTACCGCCGCCCTTGGCTGGCGCGGGCGCGGGCGTGGGCTTGGCCGGCGTCGGCTTGGCTGGCGCGGGCTTTGCCGGCGCGGGCTTGGGTGGCGCCGGTTTGGCCGGTTCCGGCTTGGCCGGCGCGGGCTTGGGCGGCGGGGTCGGCTTCGGCGGCTGCGGCTTTGCGACCGGCGCCGGCTTGGGTGGGGGCGTCGGCTCGGGTTTCGCTACCGGCGGTGCCGGGGCCGGCTCGGGTTCGGGCGGGCTGACCGCTTCGGGCGGTGGCGGAGAATCCTCGGGCGGCCCGGTATCGGGCGCCTCGCTGGTGGCCGGCGGCTCGGTCGTCGCGGGGGCGGCGGCTTCAAGAGCGACCGCATCGACCAGCGATATGTCGATCGGCTTGCTTTCCAGCTTCAGCGGGTTGGGCGTGGCGAGGAACCCGACCGACAATAGCCCGAACAGCAGGATGTGCCCCGCCGCGGCTATGCCCAGCCCGTATTTCTCCGCCCGTTGCACGTTATTTTTGCTCGTTGGCGTTGGTGACCAGCGCGACGCGGTTGAGCCCGGCGCGGTTGAGTTCCCCCATCACCCGCATGACGCGGCCGTAATCCAGCGTCGTGTCGGCGCGCAACATGACCTGCGGCGGCTTGTCGCCGTCGCCGCGCGCGGCCAGCGACGCCAGTGCGTCGGGCAGCGTCGCGGTCACTTCGCTCTTGTCGATGAAGATGCGGCCCTGCTCGTCAATCGCCATGTCGACCGGCTTTTGCTCCTGGTCGAGCGCCTTCGCCCGGCTGTCGGGCAGATTGACCGGCACGCCGGCGGTGAGCAGCGGCGCGGTGACCATGAAGATGATCAGCAGCACCAGCATCACGTCCACCAGCGGCGTCACGTTGATATCCGCCATCGGCGCGCGGCGGCCCTTGCTCCGCTGCGAAGGAAGATTCATCGCCATCAGTCGCCCGCGTCCAACTGGCGGCTGAGCGTGGCGTGGAAGCCGTCGGCGAAACGGTTGAGCCGCGCCTCGATCCGGTTCACGCCGTGGCTGAAGCGGTTGTAGGCGATCACCGCCGGGATGGCCGCGAACAGGCCGATCGCGGTGGCGAACAGCGCCTCGGCTATGCCCGGGGCGACCACCGCCAGCGACGAATTCTGCGCGCCGGCGATCGCGGTGAAGCTGCGCATGATGCCCCATACGGTGCCGAACAGCCCGACGAACGGCGCGACCGAACCCACCGTCGCCAGCACGTTCAGCCGGTCGGACAGCCGGTCGATCTCGTGCGCCGATGCCGCGCCCATCGCGGTCGCCAGTCGTTCGCGGGTACCTTCCTTGTCGACGCGCTTGCCCGCGGTCGAGCGCCGCCATTCGGCGACGCCGGCGCCCAGCACCTTGGCGACCGGCAGCGGGTTGTCGGCATTGGCGCTGAAGAAGGCGTCGATATCGGCGGCCTTGCGGTAATCCGCCTCGAACCGTTCGGACCCGCGCCGGACCTTGCCGATCGTCGCCCAGAATCCGATGATGATCGCCCAGGTCCAGATGCTGGCGAGGATCAGCCCCAGCATCACCGCCTTGACCACCCAATCGGCCTGGAGGAACAGCGCGACCGGCGACAGCGTCGCAGCATCCGGGTTGGCAAGAAATTCCACTTAGTCGTTCCCCCTGTCCACCGGATTCACCACCAGATCTCCGTTCATGATCGATTCGAAACGTGCCAGCCAGTCGGCTGGTTGCCGCCGTGCCCGGCCGCCTTGCGAAACGAACACCGCTTCGACGCGCGCCTCCGCCAGCATGACATCACCGCGCATGACTCGTTGATGAATGTGTACCGACGGGGAACGGATTTGTTCCATTCTCGTAACGACTGTCAGCGTGTCGTCCAGCCGTGCCGGCGCGGTATAGTGAATGTGGAGGTCGCGCACCGCATAGGCGCCTTCGCCCGCTTCGTGCGCGGCGCGCTGGTCGATCCCGGCGGCGCGCAGCATCGCCGAACGCGCGCGCTCCATGTAGCGCAGATAATTGGCGTGATAGACCACGCCCGACAGGTCGGTGTCCTCGAAATAGACGCGCACGGGGAATCGGTGGTCGGTCCCCTCGAAGCGCCCTTCGAGCGGCAGGTCGGTCGTCACGGCGGCCATGACGTCGGGGTTAGCCGAGGCGACTCGCGACGGGAACCCCGTTTGGCGCCTTAATCGAACAAACCGTCCTGCGCCGTCGGCGGCGGATCGAGACCGAGATGCTTCCAGCCGGCGGCGTTGAGGCAGCGGCCGCGCGCGGTGCGGGCGACCAGCCCGATCTGGATCAGATAGGGCTCGATCACCTCCTCGATCGTGTCGCGCGGTTCGCTCAGCCCGGCGGCGAGCGTCTCCACCCCCACGGGGCCGCCGCGATAGATGTCGGCGATCATCGTCAGGTAGCGGCGGTCCATCGCGTCGAGCCCCAGCGCATCGACCTCCAGCCGGTTGAGCGCGCGGTCGGCGGCGGCGGCGTCGACGGTATCGGTGCCGGCGACATTGGCGAAGTCGCGCACCCGCCGCAGCAGCCTCCCGGCGATGCGCGGGGTGCCGCGCGATCGTCGGGCGATCTCGCGCGCGCCATCCTCGGCGACATGCAGGTCGAGCAATCCGGCGGCGCGGGCGACGACGCGCAGCAGTTCGTCGACGGTATAGAATTGCAGCCGCACCGGAATGCCGAACCGGTCGCGCAGCGGCGTGGTCAGCAGCCCTTGCCGGGTGGTCGCGCCGACCAGCGTGAAGCGCGGCAGGTCGATCCGCACCGATCGCGCCGACGGCCCCTCGCCGATCATCAGGTCGAGCGCGCGGTCCTCCATCGCCGGATAGAGCACCTCCTCGACCGCCGGATTGAGCCGGTGGATCTCGTCGATGAACAGCACGTCGCCATCCTCGAGGTTGGTCAGCAGTGCCGCCAGGTCGCCCGATTTGGCGATCACCGGGCCCGACGTCGCGCGAAAGCCGACGCCCATCTCGCGCGCGACGATCTGCGCCAGCGTGGTCTTGCCCAGGCCGGGCGGGCCAAAGAACAACACATGGTCGAGCGCGTCGCCGCGCGTTTTCGCCGCGTCGATGAACACGCGCAGATTTTCGCGCGCGGCCTTTTGCCCGACGAACTCGTCGAGTGATTTGGGCCGGAGCGCGGCGTCGACATCCTCGGCGCGGCGGGTGGCGGTCAGGATGCGGTCGGCGTCGGTCATGGGCAGTGTTCCCTACCCGTTCACGCCCACGGCTGTCGAGCGCGGGCGTGCACCGCCCGCGCTCGACCGTAGTTTGACCGTATCAGGTCAATAAAAGGCGCCGTAGATCACGTCGACGACGCGGCGGGTGCGGGTCTGCACCAGCAGCAGGTCCGGCCCGTAGCGCACCCAGCGATAGCCGGGCGGCGGCGCGCCGATGCCCATCGCCGCGTAGTTATTGTAATAATAGGAATTGGACAGGAACAGCGCGGGCAGCAGCAGCCCGACCGTCCAGCGCCGGTAGCGATAGCCGCGCGGATAGCGGAATTGCGGCCCGTGGATCGGACGGAAGCTTGGCGGGCGGCCGGCGCCCGGCCGATGCGGTGGCTGGGGCCGGGGTGGTCGCACCACCGCCGGCGGGCGGGGAGGCTGCGGTTGCGGCCGCTGGACCTGCGGTCCGCCGGGGCGAGGGGGCTGTACCTGCGGCCCGCCCTGGCCCGGTCGGTTCGGGTGCACCTGCGGCCCGCCGGGGCGCACCGGCTTGGCCTGACCCTGCGCCGGGCGAGTCGTCGCCTGCGCCATCGCGATGTCGGGAAGGACCAGCAGCACGCTGGTCGTCACGAGAAGAAGTCGTTTCATGCGCCCTCCCTTGGTGGTTGTGTGTGGGAATCTATGCCTCGCCGGGCGGGGGAGCAAGCCGCCCGCGACGAAATCGCTGGCGGGCGCGCACCCAGTCTGATCGAATGGCGCGATCATCATGGGGAGGATCGGGACAATGCGGGATCATCTTGCGAAAATCATCGCCGGCCTGTGCGGCGCCGCGCTTGTCGCCGCCTGCGGATCGCAGCCAGGCGCCGGCGCGAACGACGGCGCGGCGGCGACCGCGACCGCCGATGCGCCGGCCGCGGCCGGGGCGATGCCAGCGAACTGGAACGCGACCGATGCGTGCAGCATCATCGACAAGGCGACGATGGGCGAGGTGTTGGGGGCTCCGGTCACCGAAACCGCGCTGGGGCTGGTCCACGAGCCCGGCACCGCCGATGCCGGCACGTCCGAATGCACCTATACGCTGGCGGATGGGCGGGCGACGGTGATGACGCGCTGGTCGCCGATCAACGACAATGTCGAGGGATCGATCAACGCGGCACGCAGCGCGGCCAAGCAGGTCGTCGCCGCGTTCGGCAAGGGGACGGTCGAGGATATCCCCGACCTGGGCAAGGCGAGCATCTGGGTCGACGGGATCGGCCAGCTCCAGACCTTCATCGACGATGCGCGCATGGTGATGATCACGGTGCCGAGCAGACCGGACGCCAAGAACAAGGCGGTCGCGCTGGCGCGCAAGGCCGGCGCCTGAGGTATCTCGGCCGGGCGGGCCGTTACCGCCCGGTCGCCGCTTCGCGGTCCGCGCATGGGCGATCCGCGCGGCGGGCGCGGCCTATCCCAGCGCCTGCAGCCGCGCTTCCGCCTCGCCCATATAGTCGCGCGTGATCGGCAGCGCGTGACGGTCGGCGGCGAACTGCAGCTGGTAATTGACCATGTTGTTGTACTGGAAGCTGACGTAGGCGCCGGCGAGGTAAAAGGTCCACATCCGGTAGAAACGCTCGTCATAGAGCGCGACCAGATCGTCCTTCACCGCCAGCGTGCGATCGTACCAGTCCTTGAGCGTCAGGGCATAGTGCAGCCGCAGCACCTCCACGTCGGTGCAGATCAGCCGCACGCCTTCATAGCCGCGCGCGATCTCCGACAGCGCCGGGATATAGCCGCCGGGAAAGATGTATTTCGCGGTGAACTTGTCGGTGACGCCGGGCCCGTCGATGCGGCCGATGGTGTGGATCAACATCACGCCGTCGTCGGCCAGCAGCGCGCGGCATTTGTTGAAGAAGGTGCGGTAATGGAGCGTGCCGACATGCTCGAACATGCCGACCGACACGATGCGGTCGAACGTGCCGGTCAGCGCGCGATAGTCGATCAGCTCGAACTTGACCTTGTCGGCGACCCCGGCCTCCTCGGCGCGGCGGCGGGCGACCTTCAGCTGTTCCTCGCTCAGCGTCACGCCCAGCACTTCGGCGCCGGTGGTGCGGTGCAGATACAGCGCCATCCCGCCCCAGCCGCAGCCGATGTCGAGCACGCGCATCCCCGGCTTCAGCGCCAGCTTGGCGGCGATATGCGCCTTCTTGTCGACCTGCGCCTGCTCCAGGCTGTTGGCGGGGTCGGTGTAATAGGCGCAGCTGTACTGCCGGTCACGATCGAGGAACAGGTCGTAGAGCCGGTCGTTCAGGTCATAATGGTGCGAGACGTTGCGCTTTGACCGGCGCGCCATGTTGATGCGGTCGATGCGGAAGCGTGCGGCGGCCAGGGCGCGGGTGAACAGCGACCCGTCGAGCGCCGAGCTGCCGGTCTCCCACGGGTTACTGGCGGTGGCGAGCGACAGCAGGCCGAGGATGTCGCCCTGCTCGATCGTCATCGATCCGTCCATGAACGCCTCGGCGGTGCCGGTCGCGGGATCGCGCACGATCCGGCCGATCGCGCCCCTGGCGAAGCGGATCGTGACCGGGGGCAGATCCGGGTCGGGCGTGCCGAAAACCGCCTGGCGGCCATCGGCGTGGATCACGGTAAGCTGGCCGCGCGTAAAGACGCGGGCAAAGAAACGATCAATCAACGCCATCGCCAAGCCGTAGCAAGCTCTGCCGCAGTGCAAAAGCCCCGTGCGTCAGATGCCCGCGTACCAATCATATCCGGCGACGTCCTCCCAATATCCGCCCATGCCGCCCTGGATGCCCTTCAGGCTGGCGACCGCCTCGATCCGCTCAACATATTTGGCGTGCTTGTAGCCAAGCTGGCGCTCGCAGCGCAGCCGCACCGGCGCGCCGTTGCGCACGGTCAGCGGCGCGTCGTTGAGCGCCCAGGCGAGGATGGTCTGCGGGTGCAGCGCCTCAACCAGGTCGAGCGATTCGTAATAGGGGCGCCCGCGCGCCGCGTCGGCGCAGTGGAACACGATGTAGCGCGCGCGGTCGCTCAGCCCGGCGGCCGCGAGCACCGTCGCCAGCGGCACGCCGTGCCATTTGCCGATCGCGCTCCACCCCTCGACGCAATCATGGCGGGTGATCTGGGTCCGCGCCGGCATCGCGCGCAGCTGCGCCATCGACAGGGCCAGCGGCCGCGCCACCAGTCCGTCGACCGCGATCCGCCAGTCGGCGAATCCGCCCGCCGCCATCGCGTTGTAGGTCGGTGTGTCCGGGTTCTGGTTGCCGTTGCCACGAAAGATCGGGGAGATCTGGTCGGGCCGGAACTCGCGGGCCAGCGCGGTGCGGCCGCCGATGGTGCGGTGCAGCCAGCGATGCATGTTCTCGGCCGAAAACAGGATCTCGCGCGCGGTCGGATCGCGGCCGATCGCGTCGCATCCGGCCAGCGTCGTCGCGGCGAGGCTGCCGATCAGGGCGCGGCGGGTCAGGATCATCGTTCCGGCACCCGCCAGCGGCCGGTGATCATCGATCGCACCCCGTTCCACGCGCCCGCCAGGATGACCAGCGCCAGGTGGACGATGACGAACCCGGCGATCAGCGCGGCGGCGATGAAATGGATCGACCGCGCCGACTGGCGCCCGCCGAACAGGTCGATCAGCCACGGCCACGCCGCGTCCATCGCCGGCGACATCGCCATGCCGGTGAAGATCATCAGCGGGATCAGCCCGAAGATGATCAGCGCATAGCTCGCCTTTTGCAGCAGATTGTAGCGGCCGGGGTCGGCGGGGTCGTGGAAGCGGAACGCCAGGTGCGCCCGCACGTCCCGCCACACTTGCCGGGGCGCCAGTTCGGCGCGGCGCAGGCGCAGGTCGCGCTGGAAATGGCGGTTGATCAGGCTGGCGATCATGAACGCCAGCAGCCCGAACGCCAGCACCGGCGCGAAGAACAGGTGCCAGCGCCGGCCGAGCGCGAGATCATAGGTCGACGGGATGGTCAGCCAGCCGGGCCAGCGCGGCAGGCTCAGCCACGGATGGTCGAAATTGGCGCCATATTGCCCCCAGTAGAGGTGCGGATGGGCGTTGAAGATCATCAGCCCGGATCCGAGCAGCACGAACACCGCCACCGCGTTGACCCAGTGCCACAGCCGCGTCGCCAGCCGGTGGCGGGCGATCGCGCGGGGGACGGAATCGGGGGCGGGCGCGTCCATGCCCGCATCCTAGCCATAGGCGCGGTAGAAGAACACGATCGTGGTGACGGCGGTGATCAGCAGCGTCCAGCCGCGGATCACGCCCGGCGGCAGCAGCTTGCCGACCAGCGCGCCCAGATAGCCCCCGGCGATCGCCCCCAGCAGCATCGGCACGCACAACGTCCAGTGGACCATGCCGCTCACCACGAACACGATCGTCGCGGCGGCGTTGGCGACCGCCAGCATCATCGTGCGGTGGGCCATCAGCCTGTGCGGCAGCTCGCCGGTCAACAGCCCCCAGGTCGCGGTCATCATCAGCCCGACGCCCCCGCCGAAATAGCCGCCATAGACGCCCAGCAGCGCCTGCGCGCCCAACAGCGTGCGCGGGCCCGGCGTGGCGTGACGCGCCAGCGCCTCGGCGGCGCGCTTGCCCAGCGCGATCGCGATCGTCGCCATCAGCAGCAGCCACGGGATGACCAGGTCGAACGTCCGCGTCGGCGTCGCCACCAGCAGCAGGCTGCCGACCAGCCCGCCGGCGAAGGTGATGATCGACAGCCGCCGGATGCCGATCCCCGCCAGCGGGCGCAGCCCGTCGCGATAGGCCCAGGCGCTGGTGATCGCACCGGGCTGAAGCGCGACGTTGGAGGTGGCGTTGGCGATCGGCGAGGGCAGGCCGAGCGCGATCAGGCTGGGCATGGTGGCAAAGGTGCCGCCGCCCGCCAGCGCGTTCATCGCCCCGCCCAGGACACCGGCGCCGGCGGCCAGCGCCAGGGGAAATACATCGATCATCGCCGCCCGTTCCCGTCACCCGCCCCGCGTCGCGCGGTCCTTGCGGCATGGCGGATGGCGGAACAAGTCCGGCAGGACGATGCAACGCAGCTTCTTGTCCGCGCTATCCGAGCGCCGCCTGCTTCTCTTCCGCCAGCCGGTCGAGTTCGGCCCGGCTCTTGCGTTCCGACGAGGTCTTGAGCTGACCGCACGCCGCGTCGATGTCGCGGCCGCGCGGGGTCCGCACCGGCGCGGAAATGCCCGCCTCGAAAATGATGTTGGAAAACGCCGCCACCCGCTCCGGCGTCGACGTGTCATAGGGCGCGCCGGGCCATGGATTGAACGGGATCAGGTTGACCTTGGCCGGCAGCTTGTACGCCTTGATCAGCCGCACCAGCTCGCGCGCCTCGTCGTCGCTGTCGTTCTTGTCCTTCAACATGACATATTCGAAGGTGATCCGCCGCGCATTGTTGGCGCCGGGATAGTCGGCGCACGCCTGCAACA
>NZ_DATMGG010000195.1:0-28449 GCF_035555815.1 Sphingomonas sp. | reverse complement strand
TATGCCAAGCTCGACGCCGAGCTGGCGCACGCCTGCATGGGGATCAACGCCGTCAAGGGTGTCGAGATCGGCGACGGTTTCGCGGCGGCGGCGCTGAGCGGGGAGGAGAACGCCGATCCGATGCGCCCCGGTGACGGCGGGGCGCCGCGCTTCCTCGCCAACCACGCCGGCGGGATCGCCGGCGGCATCGCCACCGGTCAGCCGGTGCGGGTGCGGGTGGCGTTCAAGCCGACCAGCTCGATCCTGACCGAGGTGGAGACGATCACCCGCGCCGGCGACGCGGCGACGATCGCGACCAGGGGGCGGCACGATCCCTGCGTCGGCATACGCGGCGTCCCGGTGGTCGAGGCGATGGTCGCGCTGGTGCTGGCCGACCAGAAACTGCTGCATCGCGGCCAGATCGGCTGACCGGTCACCACCGCTGATCGTTTCGCAGGCACAACGCACGGCTAAATGAGCCAAACGCGGGACAAATCCCCGCGCAATTCGGTGCCATGCTCACTTTTGTTGCGTTACCCCCCGGCACGCCAACCCGGCGTCTATGAGGGAGTCATTCCATGCGTAAAGCCACCGTCGCCAGTCTGCTGATCCTGTGCGGATCGACCGCCGCCATCGCCCATGTCGCGACCGGCCCGGTCGATGCGGGCATGCAGAACTGGTCGGGCAACAACACCGCCGAACCGGCGCCTGCCCCCACGCCCGCCCCGGAACCCACTCCGGAACCGACTCCGGAGCCCGCACCCAACGCGACGATGTAAGTCGTGTCGACGGCACGGTCCCGGCCCTAGTCCGCAAATGGATCGCGGACCAGGATCGTGTCGTCGCGTTCCGGGCTGGTCGAAACCAGCGCCACCGGACAGCGGATCAGTTCCTCGATCCGCCGGATATATTTGATCGCCTGGGCCGGCAGTTCGGCCCAGCTGCGCGCGCCGGCGGTGGATTCGCTCCAGCCGGGCATCGATTCATAGATCGGCTCGACCGCCGCCTGATCCTGCGGGTGCGGGGGGAGATAGTCGAAATGCCGGTCGCCCAGACGATAGCCGGTGCAGATCCTGATCTCGTCTAGGCCGTCCAGGATATCGAGCTTGGTCAGCGCCACCCCGGTGATGCCGCTCACCGCCGCCGACTGGCGCACCAGCACCGCGTCGAACCAGCCGCAGCGCCGCTTGCGGCCGGTGTTGACGCCGAACTCGCGCCCGCGCGTGCCCAGATACTCGCCGATCTCGTTGTCCTGCTCGGTCGGGAACGGCCCCGATCCGACGCGGGTGGTATAGGCCTTGGCGATCCCCAGCACGAAACCGACCCCGCCCGGCCCCAGCCCCGAGCCTGACGATGCGGTGCCCGCCACCGTGTTCGACGAGGTGACGAACGGGTAGGTGCCGTGATCGACGTCGAGCAGCACGCCCTGCGCGCCCTCGAACAGGATTCGCTTGCCCGCCTCGCGCGCCTGGTTGAGCGTCACCCACACCGGCCGGGCATAGGGCAGGACGAAATCGGCGATTCCCTGCAATTCGGCGAGCAGCGCGTCGCGGTCGACCGGTGGCTTGCCGAACCCGGCGAGCAGCGCGTCGTGATGCGCGCACAGCCGGTCGATTTGCGGCCCCAGGCTGTCGAGATGCGCCAGGTCGCAGATGCGGATCGCGCGGCGCCCGACCTTGTCCTCATAGGCCGGGCCGATGCCGCGCCGGGTGGTGCCGATCTTCTGCCCGTCATTGCCTGCATCCAGCGCGTCCTCGCGCAGCGCGTCCAGGTCGCGGTGCAGCGGCAGGATCAGCGGCGCGGTCTCCGCGACGTGGAGCACGTCCGGGCTGATCGTCACCCCCTGTTCGGCGATGCGGGTGACCTCGTCGCGGAAATGCCAGGGGTCGAACACCACGCCGTTGCCGATCACGCTCAGCGTGCCGCGCACCACGCCCGACGGCAGCAGCGCCAGCTTGTAGGTCTTGCCGCCGACCACCAGCGTGTGGCCGGCGTTGTGGCCGCCCTGGAACCGCACCACCACGTCGGCGCGCTCGGCGAGCCAGTCGACGATCTTGCCCTTGCCCTCGTCGCCCCATTGGGCGCCGATCACCGCGACGTTAGCCAATATCCGGTCCTTCGATTGTCCGCGGCGGCCCTAGAGCGCCGGGGCGCGGACGTCTACCGTCGAGCGACCCGTCAGGCCGCCTGCTCGGCATCCAGCGCGTCGCGCACCCGCGCCGCCAGCACGGCGAAGTCGAACGGCTTCGACAGCACGTCGCCCGCGATCGGCTCCTGCGCGTCGCGGGTGTAGCCGCTGGTGTAGAGCACGCGCAGCGCCGGCAGGCGATCCTGCGCCGCGCGGGCCAGCTCGCGGCCGGTCATCGCCGGCATCACCACGTCGGTGAACAGCAGGTCGGGCACGTGCCCGGCGTCGATCAGCGCCAGCGCCGCCGGGCCGCCGGCGGCGTGGAGCACGGTGTAGCCCAGTTCGCGCAGCGCCTCGACCGAATTGGTCCGCACGCGATCGTCGTCCTCGACCACCAGGATCACCTCGTCGCCATGGGGCAACGGCCCGCCCACCGCGCGCCGGGCGGGCAGCGCGCGCGGAGCGCCGGCGTTGCGGGGCAGCATCAGCCCGATCCTCGTGCCTTTGCCCGGGGCGCTGTCCAGCGCGATATGGCCGCCGGACTGGCGGGCAAATCCGAACACCTGGCTCAGCCCCAGCCCGGTGCCCTTGCCGACCTCCTTGGTGGTGAAGAACGGATCGAACGCCTTGGCCACCACTTCCGGGCTCATCCCGGTGCCGGTGTCCTCGACCAGGATCTCGACATAGTCGCCCGCGTCGACGCCGACCGTGGCCGCCTGCGCCGCGTCGAGCGTGCGGTTGCGGGTGGCGATGGTCAACCGCCCGCCGTTCGGCATCGCGTCGCGCGCGTTGACCGCCAGGTTGAGCACCGCGTTCTCCAGCTGGCTGGGATCGGCGGTCGCGGTCCACAGCGGCTCGCCCAGCCGAGTCTCGACGACGATGCTTTCGCCGATCGTCCGCGTCAGCATGTCGACCATGCCCAGGACCATCGCGTTCATGTCGATCGCGACCGGGGCGAGCGGCGACTGGCGGGAAAAGGCGAGCAGCCGCTGGGTCAGCGCCGCCGCGCGGCTGGCGCCGTCGCGGGCGGCCTCCAGATAGCGCACGACATCGGTCTGCCCCTGTGCCAGCCGCCGCTCGATCAGGTCGAGCGCGCCGATCACCACCGCCAGCATGTTGTTGAAATCATGCGCGATGCCGCCGGTGAGCTGGCCGACCGCCTCCATCTTCTGCGCCTGGCGCAGCAGTTCCTCGGCGGCCATCAGCTGCGCGCTCCGCTCGGTGACCGCCGCCTCCAGCTCGGCGCGCGACCGGGCGAGCACCTCGCGCGCCTCGACGATCTCCTGGATGTCGGTGTAGCTGCCGAACCAGCGGACGATGCGGCCGTGGTCGTCGTGGACCGGCTGCGCCGCCGCCAGCACCCAGCGATACTGGCCGGTCCGGCTGCGCAGCCGATATTCCATCCGATAGGGATCGCCGCGCGCCAGGCTGTCGCGCCATTGCCGTTCGGCGCGCTGGTGATCGTCGGGGTGGATCACGTCGCCGCTCCACGGCGCCTCGATCGACCGGTCGGGCAGGCCGGTGAATTCATACCAGCGCTGATTGTAGTAATCATGGTGCCCGTCGGCGCGGGTCGACCAGATCATCTGGTCGATCGAATTGGCGATCGCGCGGAACTTCGCCTCGCTGTCGAGCAGCGCGGCGACCGCGTTGGCGCGATCGACCGCGTCCCAGGCGATTTCCGCCACCGCCTCGACCAGCGCGACCTCGTCCGGGCTCCACCGGCGCGGCACCGCGTGGTTGACGAACAGGCAGCCCGCCCACGTCCCGCCGCGTCGCAGCGGCACGCTGATCGACGCGTCCATCATCCGCCCGATCGCCGCGTCGCGCGCGCTCGGGTCGGCGCCGAAATCGTTCACCACCCGCGTCGTGCCGGCGCGATAGGCGGCCAGGGTCACCGAACCGAGATCGGCGAAGGGCAGCGATCCGGTCAGCGGCGGCAGGCGCGGGCTGGTCCAGCAGCCGATGAAGCGGATCGTGTCGTCGGGGCGGGTGCGATAGAAGCCGACCCGGTCGGCCCGCAGCCGCCGGCCCAGCGCGGTCGACGACAGCCGCAGGATCGCCTCGGGCGAGTCGAGCCGCCGCAACCGCTCCGCCAGCCGGAACACGAATGCCTGCGCCTGGGTAGTGGCGCGCAGCTCCTCCGCGACGGCGTGCGCGCGTTCCTCCGCCGCGCGGCGCTGGGTGACGTCGAACGCGACGCCGGGAAAGCGCACCGGCCGCCCCGACGGATCATAGACGACCCGCCCCTGCGCGACGACCCAGTGGATCGATCCGTCCGGCCGGACCAGCCGGTATTCCTCGTTATAGGGCGCGCCGGTGGCGACCGACCGCTGGATGGCCGCGGTCACGCGCGGGGCGTCGTCGGGATGGATGTCGCGAAAGAATTCGGCGATCGCCGCCCCGCCGGGGCCCTGCGCGGCGGGCAGGCCGTAGAGGCGGGCGAAGCGCGCGTCGGAACGGATGACGTCGTTGACGATGTCCCAGTCCCACACGCCGATGCCCATCGAGGATTCGAGCGCCAGCTCCAGCCGTTCCTCGCTGGCGCGCGCGGCCTGTTCGGCGCGGGCGCGTTCGGTCGTATCGGCGGCCTGGACAAAGATGTCGGTCACCTCGCCGGCGCTGTTGCGGATCGGCTGATAGACGAAATCGACGATGCGGATTTCCGGCGCCGCGTCGGCGCTGCGTGCGAGCTGGACCGCCTGCCCGCTCGCCCGAAATGCCTTGCCGGTGGTGAACACCTGATCGAGCAGGTCGACGAACCCCTGGCCCACGACCTCGGGCAGCGCATCGGCCACACGCTGCCCGATCACGTCGCGGCCGCCGATCAGCTCCAGATACGGCGCGTTGACCAGTTCGAAGACATGATCGGGACCATGCAGCAGCGCCACCGCGCCCGGCGCCTGCTGGAACAGTTCGCGCAGCCGGTCGACCTCGATCTCGCGCCGGCGCCGCGCCAGCACATTGTCGGTGGTTTCGTTGCCCTGGTTGAATACCCCGGCGATCGCGCCGCCGTCGTCGTGGATCGGCGACAGCGAATAGTTCCAGTAGGTCTCGCGCACCACGCCGCCGCGCAGCATCGGCAACGCCTGATCATAGACGGCGAGCGCCTGCCCCTCGAGGACGCCGGCGAACTGCGGCCCGACCACCGGCCAGATATCCGCCCACACCTTCGCGCCCGGCTGGCCCAGCGCTTCCGGATGCCGCTCGGCCAGGATCGGCGCCCAGGCGTCGTTGTAGAGCAGGTTGAGCTGCGGCCCCCAGTAGACCGCGGTCGGAAAGCTCGATCCCAGGCAGATGTTGATCGCGACGCGCAGCGCGTCCGGCCAGCTTTCGGGCGGGCCAAGCGGGTGACCGGACCAGTCGTGGTCGCGGATGCGCGTCGCCATCTCGCCGCGATGGTTGAGGAAGGTGCGCGCGGGCATCGGGCGATTGTGCCCCGACGCCCTGCCAAGTCAACTGCGCCGGCTCGACATCGGCCCGCGCCCGCGTCATGGATCGGAAGGGACAGAGGAGAGCGCGAATGAAGTTGGCGAGCTTGAAGCATGGCCGCGACGGGCGGTTGGTGGTGGTCTCCAGCGATCTCGCCTGGTGCGCGGACGCGGGGGCGATCGCGCCGACGCTGCAGGCCGCGCTCGACGACTGGGATCGGGTCGAGGGCGATCTGCGCAACCTCGCCACCGATCTGGAGCACGAAGCGATCCCGATGATGCGGTTCCATGAGCGCGCCGCCGCCGCGCCGCTGCCGCGCGCCTATCAATGGGCCGACGGCTCGGCCTATGTGAATCACGTCGCGCTGGTGCGGCAGGCGCGCGGCGCCGAACTGCCCGACAGTTTCTGGCACGATCCGCTGATGTACCAGGGCGGGTCGGACGGCTTCCTCGGCCCGCGCGACCCGATCCCGCTCGCCGACGAAAGCTGGGGCGCCGATCTTGAGGCCGAAGTGGTGGTGGTCACCGGCGACGTCGCGCAGGGCGCGAGCCGCGACGAGGCGCTGGCGGCGGTGCGGCTGGTCGGGCTGACCAACGACGTGTCGCTGCGCAACCTGATCCCGGCCGAACTGGCCAAGGGTTTCGGATTCTTCCAGTCGAAGCCGGCCAGCGCCTTTTCGCCGGTGTTCGTCACCCCCGACGCGCTGGGCGAGTGGTGGGCCGACGGCAAGCTCCATCGCCCGCTGATGGTCGATCTCAACGGCCAGCCGTTCGGTCGCGCGCTGGCGGGGGAGGACATGACCTTCGACTTCGGCACGCTGATCGCCCATGCCGCGAAGACGCGCGCGCTGGGCGCGGGCACGATCATCGGTTCGGGCACCGTCTCCAACCGGGATGCCGACGGCGGGCCGGGCAAGCCGATCGCGGCGGGCGGGGTCGGCTATTCCTGCATCGCGGAGGTCCGCACGATCGAGACGATCACCACCGGCGCGGCGACCACGCCGTTCCTGAAGGCGGGCGATACCGTCCGCATCTGGGCCGAGGACGACAAGCACCATCCGATCTTCGGCGTGATCGAGCAGGTGGTCGGCGGCTAGAGCGCGCCCGATTTGTTCGTCATCGCGACGGGCACCCCGCGCCCTTCGCACACGGCAACCCGGCGAGGGCAGGGGGCCAGGGCCAAAAGCGATGTGTCATGCCGCCCTCGATCGCGGATCGAGCCCCGGATGACGAACGGAAACAGCGCGCCGCCCGCCCGCGCTGTTCCCTAGGCCGCCAGCGGAAACCGCAGCAGCCGGTCGTCGAGCGGCACCAGCGCCTCCGCGCCGCCGCCCACCGCGCGAACGATCTCGGGGTGGTGCGCGTCCAGCCCGCCGGTCAGCGCGCCGAACGCCGGCAGGATCAGCTTGGTCCCCGTCGCCACGAAGCAGCGGCGTGACACCTGTCGCCCACGCAGCGTCAGCCGCAGCTTGGGATGGAAATGGCCCGACAGTTCGGGGCGGGGCTCGGCCGGATCGGCCTCGTGCCGCAGCAGCAGCCCGTCGACCTCGGCCTGCGCGACGACGTCGCCGCCGCAATGATCGGCGACGACCGGATCGTGGTTGCCGGTAATCCATGTCCACCGCGTCGCGCCGGTCAGCGCGCGCAGCCGCGTCCGCGCCGCCTCCGGCAGCCGGTCGCAGCCCGCCGCATCGTGAAAGCTATCGCCCAGGCACCACACCTCGCCCGCGCCGCACCGGTCGACCAGCCGACTCAGCGCGGCCAGCGTTGCCAGCGAATCATAGGGGGGCAGCATCTGCCCGCCGGCGGCGAACCAGCTCGCCTTCTCGAAATGCAGGTCGGCGACCAGCAGCGCGCGCCGTGCCGGCCAGAACAGCGCGCCGTCGCGCAGCGCGGCCAGTGCGTGCCCGGCGAACAGAAAGGGAACCATGACCGTCGCCTATGCCCCGCCGGCGGGGGCGGGGCAAGCCGGATCAGGTCTTTGAATTGGCGAACAGCCGGACCAGGTCGTACAGATAATCGCGACCGTCATAGAGTTCCTTGACCCCGATCCGCTCATTCAGGCCATGCGTGCCGCTGCCGTCCGGCTCGACGAAGGTGCCGGGGACGCCATAGACCGGGATGCCGATCGCCTGAAGGAAGATGCCGTCGGTCGCGCCGGTCGACATCAGCGGCAGCACCGGCAGGCCGGGGAAGTGCCTGGCCGCCAGCTTCTCGATCGGGCCGACGATCTTCGGGTCGAGCGGCGGCTGCACCGCCAGCGGGCGCACCGGCTGGTTCGCCGTCACCTTGACCTTGGTCCCGGCCAGTTCCTGCAACTTGGCGAGCGTGCCGTCGACGGTCTCGCCGGGGATCACCCGGCAATTGATGTTGGCGGTGGCGCGTTGCGGCAGCGCGTTCTCGGCGTGGCCGGCGTTGAGCAGCGTGGCGACGCAGGTGGTGCGCAGCGTCGCGCTCAGCGCCTTGTCGCGCTCGATCACCGCCGCCGCGCCGGCATCGCCGGGGTCGGCGAGCAGCGCGCGGATCGCGGCGGCCACCGGCGGCGGCATCGTCGGCAGCGATTTGGCGAAGAACGCGCGGGTGGTGTCGTTGAACCGCACCGGAAAGTGATAGGCCTTCACCCGCAGCACCGCCTCGGCCAGTTCGTAGATGGCGTTGTCGGGCATCGGCTGCGAGCTGTGTCCGCCGGGGTTGGTCGCGACGAAGCTGTAGTTCTGCGCCGCCTTTTCCCCCACCTGGAGCGCGAGGAGCTGGCGGCGTCCGTCGGTGCCGACGCGCCCGCCGCCGCCCTCGTTGAACGCGAATTCGGCGGCGATCAGCTCGGGCCGGTTGCTGGCCAGCCATTCGGCACCGTTCCACGCGTAGGTGGTCTCCTCGCCACAGGTCAGCGCCAGCTTGATCGTGCGGCGCGGCTTGAACCCGTCCTTGCGGAACCGGATCAGCGTGTCGGCCCAGATCGCCGACATCGCCTTGTCGTCGATCGTGCCGCGCCCGTAATAATATCCGCCTTCCTCGATCAGCTTAAACGGATCGCGCTCCCAGTCATCGCGGTTGGCCTCGACCACGTCGAGGTGGCCGAGCAGCAGCATCGGCCGCACCTTGGCGTCGCGCCCCGGCAGGATCGCGACCAGCCCGCCGTCCCTGGGATGTTCGGGGACCGAGAATTCGATCACTTCGTCGTCGGAAAATCCCGCCGCCTTCAGCCGCGTGGCGATCTGCGCCGCCGCCTGGGTGCAGCTTCCCGCCGACAGCGTCGTGTTGGTCTCGACCAGTTCCTTGTACAGGCCCAGGAACGCCTGCTGGTCCGGCCGTGATTGCGCGGCGGCGGGCGGGGCGATGGTCGCGGTGACGGCGGCGGCGGCGGCAAGGCCAGCCAGGACAAGACGCATCGAAATCCCCCAAGCTCAGGGGGACGACGCTAGCCGCACCGCCGCCGCGCGCGCAATGACGAAAAGGGGAAGCGGCTAACCGCGCGGCATCTGGAACCGCACCTCGCGGTTGGCGAAGTCGATCCGCACCCGTCGGAACGATCGCAGCGACTGCATCCCGAGCAGCATCGCCGGGCGGTCGTCCAGCCCGAACTGCACGAACGGCGCGACATCGGCAAAGGCGACCGGCATCTCGTGGAACCGCATGTCGCCGACCCCGATATTGTCGACGCGGATATAGTCGGTCGGGACGCGCTCGCCGGTGACGCTGATCATCTCCAGCGGCCGGAACCGCCCGACCGTGCGCCGCTGCACCAGCCGACGCATCGCGCTGTTGCCGACACTGATCGACGATCCGGTGTCGATCACCACCCGGATCGGGACGCCGTCAAACTGCGCGTCGGTGACGATCAGCTGGCCGAGCATCGATTTCGCCCGCACCACGATCTCGTCGCGGGCCGGCCGCGCGTCCTTGCGCGTGCGGCGGACGGCGGGGGTGACGCTCATCGTGCGGCCGTCGAAATCGATCGTCACGACATGGTCGCGCAGCATGTCGATGCCGACCAGCCCCAGCCCGCCCAGATGCGCCGCCTCCAGCGCGGGCGCGTGGATCGCGCCGATACCGGGCACGCTGCTGACGCGGATCGCCGGGATGACATAGGTGCCGACCCGGCTCTTGCCGCTCATCGCGACGACATTGACCTGCCGCCCGGCGGCCAGCCGCAGATTGCCGGCCAGCTCGCGTGAGATGACGGTGCGTTCGGCGCCGGTGTCGATCACGAAATCATAGGGGCCGGCGCCGCCGATGCTGACCGGCACCGTCATCCGCCCGCCGCGCTCCTCGCGCAGCGCGACGATCGCCGCCGCCAGATCGTCGTCCACCGGTACCGCCGCCTGCTGCGTCGCGCCGGCCAGCACCGCCGCCAGCGGTAACGCCACCATGTGAAGGCCCGCCATCATCGCAGCCCTGCCTCTCCCTCGCCGCCCGTCGCGGCGATACCATCAATAGGCCGTGCAGTTGAGATAGGCACGGCACGTCGTGCGAAAATCGATCCGGGGGCGCGGCAGGGTGAACGCGATCTCCCGGTTGGCGAAATCGATCTCGACCCGCTGGAACAGGCTGAGCGAGCTCATGCCCAGGATCAGCGCGGGCGTGTCGCGCAGCCCGAACTGCGCGAACGGCGCGACGTCGGCGAACGACATCCCGACATTGTCGAACCGCACCCCGCCGATGCGCAGATTGTTGACCGACACCAGATCGGCCTTGAACCTCCGCCCGGTCACCGCCGTCACCGAAATCGGCCCGATCAGCTTCGGCGGATTGCGCGCCAGCGCCAGCATCGCGCGGTTGCCGACCGTCACCAGCGATCCGGTATCGACGATCACCGCGATCGGCTGCCCCTGAAAGCTCGCCTGGGTCACGATCAGCTGGCCGGCGCGCAGTTCGGCGTCGACGATGATCTGGCCGATCGGCCGCCGCTTCGCCGGCCGCACCTCCATCCGGTTGCGATAGAAATCGATCGAGACGCGGTGCCCCTGCAACGCATCGATACCAAGCAGCCCCGGCGCGCCCAGATGCGCCATGGTCAGCGCCGGCGCCTCGATCGCGCGCGCGCCCAGGCTGCTGATCGACAGCGACGGCACGTGCACCGTCTCGACCGCGGTCGCGCCGATGAAATCGAGCACCCGGGCGCCCGGCCCCGGCCGCAGGTCGAGCGACGCGGCCAGCTCGCGCGACATCACCGATCGTTCCGATCCTGTATCGATGACGAAATCGAACGGGCCCCGGCCGTTCACGCTGACCGGCACCGTCATCCGGCCCTTCTCGACCTCGAAATCCAGCGGTGCGGCGGCGATCTGTCCGGGGGCCTGCTGCGGCGCTGGTTGCGCCGCACAGGGCAGGGCGGCGATCAGCAACGCGGCGGCACCACAGGTGAAAGACACCCCTGTCATGACAGGATGCTACGCCGACGCCTGCCGACCAGCAATATTGCATCAATCCAGTTGCATCGCCCGTGCTGCCAGTTGCTCCGCCTCGATCAGCAGCGCGTCGTCGACGGTGCCCGTCTGCGCGACGTTCTCCCGCCCGATCAGCACCAGCACCGGCACCGCCAGCGGGCTGACGCGGTCGAGTTCGACGTGCACCATCGTGTCGGCCGCGCGGTCGAGCAGGCCGGCGAGACGCCCGACATCGGTCAGCCGCGCGCGCGCGTCGTCCCATGCCGCCTGGAGCAAAAGATGCTCCGGTTCATATTTGCGCAGCACGTCATAGATCAGGTCGGTGGAAAAGGTGACCTGCTTGCCGGTCTTGCGCTTGCCGGGATGCTGGCGCTCGACCAGCCCGCCGATCACCGCCACCTCGCGGAACGCCCGCTTGAGCAGCGCCGACTGCTGCACCCAGTCGACGAATTCATGTTCCAGAATGTCGGCGGAAAACAGGCTGGCCGGGTCGGTGATCTTCTCCAGCCCGTAGCACGCCAGCGCATAGTCGTTGGCGACGAAGCCGACCGGCTTCAGCCCCTGCGCCTCCATCCGCCGCGTCACCAGCATCCCCAGCGACTGGTGCGCGTTCCAACCCTCGAAGCTGTAGGCGACCATGTGGTGCATCCCGTCCAGCGGAAAGGTCTCGACCAGCAGTTCGCCGGGCGCGGGCAGCTTCGATCGGCGGCGCTGGACCTCCAGCCATTCGCGCACGTCGGCGGGAAAGCGCTGCCATTGCGCGCTGTCGTACAGGAAACCGCGCACCCGCTCGGCCAGCCGGGTCGTCAGCGCCAGCCGCGCGCCCATGTAGCTGGGGACGCGGGCGGGACGGGTGCTGGCGTGGACCACCAGGTCCTCGGTGGTGATTCGCTCCACCTCCAGGCTCAGCCCGGCGAAGAAGAAGGTATCGCCCGGCGACAGCGACGCGGCGAACAACTCCTCGACGCGTCCCAGCCGGCGGCCGTTGCGAAACCGCACGTCGACCATCGTCGCCTCGACGATGATCCCGGCGTTGAGCCGGTGCTGCGTGACGAATTTGGGGTGGCTCACCCGCCACAGCCCGTCCGGCCCCAGCGTCAGCCGCTTGAACCGGTCATAGGCGCGCAATGCATAGCCGCCGTCGGCGATGAAATGGAGCACCCGGTCGAACGTCGCCGCGTCCAGCGCCGAATAGGGCAGCGCCGCGCGCACCTCGTCCAGTAATCGCGCGGCATCGAACGGCGCGGCGCAGGCGACGCCCATGATGTGCTGGGCCAGCACGTCGAGCGCGCCGGGCCGGAACAGGTCGGCATCCAGCTCCCCCGCCTCGACCGCGTCGAGCGCGGCGCGCGCCTCGAGATACTCGAAACGGTTGCCCGGGATCACCACCGCCTCCGACGGTTCGTCCAGCCGGTGGTTGGCGCGGCCGATCCGCTGGAGCAGGCGCGACGAACCCTTGGGTGCGCCCATCTGGATCACGCAGTCGACGTCACCCCAGTCGACCCCCAGGTCCAGGCTGGCCGTGGCGACCAGCGCGCGCAGCCGTCCGTCGGCCATCGCCTGCTCGACCTTGCGTCGCGCTTCGCGGTCGAGGCTGCCGTGGTGGACGCCGATCGGCAGCCCCAGCGTGTTGACCTTCCACAGATCCTGAAAGATCAGTTCGGCCAGCCCGCGCGTGTTGCAGAACACGATCGTCGTCTTGTGGGTCTCGATCTCCGCCATCACCTGCGGCGCGGCATAGCGGCCCGAATGGCCCGACCACGGCACCTTGCCCTCGGGCAGCAGGATCGCGATGTCCGGCTCCGCGCCCTTCTCCCCCTGCACCAGCGACACCGTGTCGATATCGCCATAGGGGGCCAGCCAGGCGCGATAGCCGTCGGGATCGGCGACGGTGGCGGACAGCGCGACGCGGCGCATGTCCGGCGCGATCCGTTGCAACCGCGCCAGCGCCAGCGCCAGCAGGTCGCCGCGCTTGCCGGTGGCAAAGGCGTGGACCTCGTCGATCACCACCGTCTTCAGCGTCGCCAGCAACCGGTCCGAATCGGGGTAGGAGATCAGCAGGCTCAGCGATTCCGGCGTGGTCAGCAGGATCTGCGGCGGGCGCACGCGCTGGCGCGCCTTGCGATCGGACGGGGTGTCGCCGGTGCGCGTCTCGACCCGGATCGGCAGCCCCATCTCCTCGATCGGCGTCAGCAGGTTGCGCTGCACGTCGACCGCCAGCGCCTTCAGCGGCGAGATGTAGAGCGTGTGGAGGTCGTCGGTCGGCGCCTCGATCAGCTCGGCCAGCGTCGGCAGGAACCCCGCCAGCGTCTTGCCCGCCCCGGTCGGCGCGACCAGCAGCGCGTGCCGCCCGGCGCGCCCGGCGGCCAGCATCTCCAGCTGGTGCCGCCGCGGCGCCCATCCGCGCGCGGCGAACCAGTCGGTCAGCGGCTGGGGCAGGCCGGTCTGGGAACCCTTTGGCATCACGGTCATATAGGGATCATGGCAAAGCTAGGCGACTGGATCGAACCGCACCCGACCGGACTGTACCTGCCCGCCGCCGACGCGTGGATCGATCCGTCGGTCCCGGTGGCGCGCGCGCTGGTCACGCACGGCCATGCCGATCACGCGCGCGGCGGGCATGGCGAAGTGTGGGCGACGGCGGAGACGCTGGAGATCATGGGCGTGCGCTACGGCCCGCAGAACGGCCACCCGGTCGCCTTTGGACAGACGCTGGCGATGGGCGGGGTCGATATCGGCTTCGTCCCCGCCGGCCATGTGCTGGGATCGGCGCAGATCGTGCTCGATCATCGCGGCGAACGGATCGTGGTGTCGGGCGATTACAAGCGCCGCGCCGACCCCACCTGCGCGCGGTTCGAGCCGGTCGCGTGCGACGTGTTCATCACGGAGGCGACGTTCGGCCTGCCGGTGTTCCGCCACCCCGAAACGCATGACGAGATGGACAAGCTGCTCGCCGCGCTGCGCGCCAATCCCGATCGCTGCGTGCTGGTCGGCGCCTATGCGCTGGGCAAGGCGCAGCGGGTGATCCGCGAATTGCGGGTGATGGGGTTCGACGATCCGATCTATCTCCACGGCGCGTTGCAGCGGCTGTGCGACCTCTACGTCGCCAACGGCATCGACCTGGGCGATCTGCGCCCGGCGACCGGGGTGGCAAAGGCGGAACTGCAGGGCCGTATCGTCATCGCCCCGCCCGGCGCGCTCAACGATCGCTGGTCGCGCCGGCTGCCCGATCCGATCACGGCGATGGCGTCAGGCTGGATGACCGTCCGCCAGCGCGCGCGGCAGCGCAATGTCGAACTGCCGCTGATCCTGTCCGACCACGCCGACTGGGACGAGCTGACCGCGACGATCCGCGAGCTGGCGCCGCGCGAGGTGTGGGTGACGCACGGGCGAGAGGATGCGCTGGTTCACTGGTGCGCCACCCACCAGATCAAGGCACGCGCGCTCGATCTGGTCGGGTTCGAGGATGAGGATGACTAGAGGCCGGGGACGCGGCCCGGTCCGCGACCGGATCGGACGGATGCCCGCGCCTGGAACATGGCCCGATCAGACCGAATCGGGACATGCTCTGTTTGTCTTTGTGTTCCGCATTTTCCGGGTCGGCAGATGATGCCATCCGCTTCGAGAATGCCCTAGCCGGTCGCCGCCGCTGCCCGCGCGCCCAGCCGCCCGCTTGCCGCCACGAAATCGCGGCGCAGTTCGGCGACGATCTCTGCCACCGGCTGTTCGGATGCGATCGCGTGGACGCCTTGCCCCGCGCCCCAGATGTCGCGCCAGCGGCTGTGGCCGCCCTCGGCATCGCCATAGTCGCGCGGCGGCGCCGCGCCGTCGGTGCCATAGCCGGCGGCGATCAGGCTGGCGCGCAGCCATGATGCCGGGGTGCCGGTGACGGCGGCGCTGACGACAATGTCCTCGATCGTCGCCTCGGCCAGCATCGCCTTGTACGCCGGCGCCGCCATGCTCTCGCGCGCGGCGACGAAGCGCGTGCCCATATAGACCAGGTCGGCGCCGGCCGCGATCGCCGCCGCCACCCCCGCGCCGTCGGCGATGCCGCCGCCGACCGCGATCGGCCCGTCGAACAGCCCGCGCACCGCCGCGACGAACGCCAGCGGGGAAAGCCAGCCGGTGTGCCCGCCCGCGCCCGCCGATACGCACGCCAGCCCGTCGGCCCCCGCCGCCAGCGCCTTGCGCGCCAGCCGCGTGTCGATCACGTCGGCCAGCACGATCCCGCCATAGCCGTGGACGGTGGCGATCGCCGGCGCCGGGCTGCCCAGCGCGGTGATCACGATCGGGGGACGATGCTTGGCGATCAGCGCCAGATCGTCGGCCAGCCGGCCGTTGGTCGAATGGGTGATCAGGTTCGCCGCCCACGGCGCGTGGCCCTGCGTCTCGGCGACGATCCGCGTCATCCACGCATCGAGTTCGGGCGCGGTGCGGCAATTGGTGGTCGGAAACGCGCCGACGATCCCCGCGCGACACGCCGCCACGACCAGCTCGGGGCCGGACACCAGGAACATCGGGGCTGCCACCACCGGCAGGCGCAGATTGGCGATCACGGCAGCCGCTCGACCACCATCGCCGCGCCGACGCCCGATGCGCCGGTGACGACGACCAGCCCGTACCGCCCACCGGCGGC
This sequence comes from Sphingomonas sp., assembly GCF_035555815.1. Classification (GTDB taxonomy): domain Bacteria; phylum Pseudomonadota; class Alphaproteobacteria; order Sphingomonadales; family Sphingomonadaceae; genus Sphingomonas. The sequence goes on along the minus strand of NZ_DATMGG010000195.1, from coordinate 12,888 downwards.
GTCGAGCGCGTCGAGCAGCGTCGACAACAGGATCGCGCCGGTCGCGCCCATCGGATGCCCCTTGGCCAGATGCCCGCCAGACACGTTGACCCGCGCCGGATCGACCGCCCGATCGCGCAGGAACTTGGCGATCACCACGGCGAACGCCTCCATGAATTCGATGCGGTCGATATCGCCCAGCGACAGCCCGGCGCGCGCCAGCACCTTGTCCATCGCGGCGAACCCGGCGGTGAGCGAGGCGGAGGCGTCGCCGCCGACCTCGGCATAGGCGACGATCCGCGCGCGCGCGCCCGCCGCATCGCGCGTCAGCGCCGCCAGTCCGGCGCCGTCGCACATCGGCGGCGCGTGCGCGACGGTGTGGGTATAGGTCACCGGCTCGTCGCCGATCACCTCGGCAAAGCCCGCGCCCAGCTCGGCAAAGGCGGGCGCGATGCCCGCCAGCTTGTCGATCGTCAGCGACGCGCGCACGCATTCGTCGACCGCCAGCCCGTCGATCGCGATGCGCGACCGGGTCAGCGCGGGGTCGCGCTCGGCGGCGTCGGCGCGCGCCTGCGATGTCGCGGCGGCGGCATCCATCGCCGCGCGATCGATGCCTTCGCGCGTCGCCAGCCGGTCGGCGGCGACCGCGACCGGCAGATACTGCGCGGCGCGGGGCAGCGCGCGATCGGTGTAGAACGCCGCCTTGTCCGCCATGAACGGCACCGCCGACATCATCTCGACCCCGCCGGCCAGCGCGGTGTCGATCGCGCCGGTCTCGATCAGCGCCGCCGCCTGGCCGATCGCGACCAGCCCGGATGCGCAATAGGCGTTGATCGTCTGCGCCGCCGTCGCATCGGGCAGCCCCGCCGCCAGCTTGGCGACCACCGCGATGTTGCCGCCCTGCGCGCCGACCTGTCCGACACAGCCGAGCATCAGCGTATCGGTCGCGCGGCTGCCCGGCGCGCGCGCGTCGAGCGCATCGACCAGCGCGGTCACCAGCTGCTGCGGTGTGTTGCGCGCCAGCCCGCCGTCAGGCTTGGCCTTGCCGCGCGGGGTGCGCACCGCGTCGCGGATATAGACGGTCATCGGCGATGCTCCGGAAAGCGCGCGCGAAACGCGGGCGGCGCGGGATAGGCGAAGAAGCCCGGCGGGGCGGCGACGACGGCGGGGATGCCGGCGATCGCGACCGCGACGGTGGCGTCGGTCAGCGCGCGCGACGGCGGCGCGGCGGGATCGCCCTCGTCGATCGCCACGGTCAGGCGGATGTTGGGCCGGCCCAGGATATCGATCGTCCAGTGCCCGCGCCCGTCCTCCGGGTGCAGCCCGGGGTCAGCGGTCCACAGGATCGACAGCGTGATTTCCGCCCCGCTCGTCAGCGTCGCGGTCCAGCGCCAGCGGGTCGCCGCGACGGTGCCGGCGGCGATGGTGCCGGCGGGCAGGGTGATCGTGCGCGGGGCGATCGTCACGTCATGGTCGGGCGCGATCCGCGCGACCGGATCGTCCAGGCCCGCCGCCGCCAGGTACAGTACCTCGCTGAACAGCGCGCTGTACATCGCGGCGAGCGGCCCGCGGGTGATGTCGGCATCGGGCGCGGCGCCGAATCCCATCAGCCCGAACACGAACTGGGGGGACGCCATGCTCGATGCGTCGACCGTCTCGTTGATGACGATGCGGTCCAGCCTGCTGCACAGCCCGGTCGCCGCCAGCGTCACCCGCTCGACGATCGCGCCCGGATTGACCCCCAGTCCGGCGAGCGACACGCCACCCGCGGCACAGGCGGCGGCCAGCGGCGCGGCGTGGTCGTCGGGCTGCGCCGGCGGATAGTGGAATCCGGCGGTGGAGATCACGTTCTTGCCCGACGCCAGCAGCCGCGCGACGTTGGCGTTCATCGCGTCATAGGGCAGGGTGATGCGCGGCATGTGCATCACCACGTCGGCGTCCAGCGCCAGGATCGCGTCGATGTCGTCGGTCGCGATCACCCCGGTCGGATCGCGCCGCGCCAGCTCGCCGGCGTCGCGCCCGGCCTTGTCGGCCGAATAGACGTAGCAGCCGACCAGCTCGAGGTCGGGGTGGTCGATGATCCGGCGCAGCGACGTCCGGCCCATCGATCCGGTCGCCCATTGGATGACTCGATACGGCATCGGCTCAGGGATCGACGCGCCCGTTGCGGATCAGCGCACGATCCGCCCACACCGCGTGCGTGCCGCTGCTGATCTTGTGCGGCAGCGCGATTCGGCACACCGGCCCCTCGGCAAAACGCCGCGCGTCGATCAGCACGCATTCCGACGTGCCGCGAATATCGTCGATCACGAAGCTGACCAGATAGCCGTCGTCCTCATCCGTCGCGCCGATGCGCGGGGCGAACGGCGCCTCGCTGGCGTAGCAACCGTCCGGCAGCGTGAATTCCTCGATCGCGCCGGTGTGAAGGTCGTGCTTGATGAAGCCGTTGAACAGGAACCAGCCCGGTTTTGCGGTGACCGAATAGGCGTACCGATATGGTTTTCCAGCATAGCGCGCGTTGATCATGCCGAATTCGACGATCCGTTCGCACAGCCGCTCCTCGCGGGTGGTGCCGTCGGCCAGGTTGAAGCGCCAGCGGTGCAGCCGGCTCTTGAAGCTGTGCATGTCGAGATAGGCCATCAGATGCTCATGGCCCTCCACCGCGCTGGCCAGCGCGGGCGGGGTCGGATCTTCCTGGAAATAGCCGTCCATGACCAGCTCGTCGCCGTCCTCATAGGCGTTGAGGAAATGCAGGATGTAGCAGGGCGCGGCGTCGAACCAGCGCACCTCGCCTCCGTGGCGCGGCACCACGCCGAACCGCGACGGCAGGTCCTTGAAGAACCGCACCGCGTGGATGCCGCGCTCCAGCAGCTTGGGGTCCCAGAACACCGGCAGGTCGTTGAGGATCGAGAAGCGCGCGCTGAACGCCATGTCGTGGGGCAGCCGCGGGCCGGGCAGCGGCACCGGCATATAGCTCGTCACCTTGCCCGCGGTGTCGACCACCCCGTAATGCATGTAGGGGGCGTGCTTCGAATAGTTGAAAAACAGCAGCTCGCCGGTCGTCTCGTCGACCTTGCAATGCGCCGACACGCCGTCGATCGGCGCCCATGGCGCGACGCCCAGGTCCTCCAGCGTCTCGGGGTCGAGCGCATAGGCCTCGCCGCACTGGTAGAATGTCGACAGCAGCTTGCCGGCGTGGACGACGACGTCGGTCGACGCATTGTCCTTCAGCGCGCCGTGCGCGCCGAAACCGGGCCGCAGCGACGTGCCCGGCGAATCGGCCAGCCCGCCCCACAGCGACTGCCCCGCCTCCTGCTCGGCGTTGAAGCACCGCGTGCGGACGAAACGGTTGCGGTACGATGCCTTGCCGCCCCGGAACGAGATCTGGTGCAGCATCGCGTCGCCGTCGAACGGATGGTGGCGGCCCAGCGGCTCGTGCACCTGGTTCTCGGTGTTGCGGACATAGATGCCGTCGATGTCGTCGGGGATGCGCCCTTCGATCACCTCCAGATCGTCGACGTCGACCTCTTCGTGCAGCGGCGTCCACGCCCCGGTGAGATAGGGATGGTTGCTGGGCTTCAGGCTGGTGACGATGGCGGGCCGGCGTTCGATCTTCATGGCTAAAACCACCTTGGATTCGGGAAATTCCTGCGGACCAGAAGTGGATAACCCACTAAGTCTCGTAATGCAAGTGACTGGCCGAGGCATTCGCGCCCCGGCCAGTCACCCCCCCTCTTGGTTCAGAATTTGCCCGACAGGCGCAGGCCATAGGTGCGCGGCGCGCCGTAGAGCGACGCCTCGTCGCCCAGGAACGGGATCACGCTGGTGCGATACAGCTTGTTGGTCAGGTTCTTCGCCCACAGCGCGACCTCCCAATTGCCCTCGCGCTTGCCAAAGCTCACGCGCGCGTCGAGCAGGCCGTAACCCGGCTCGAAATTGGTGTTGTCCGGGCCGTAGAAGAAATTGTCCTGATAGGTGTAGTCGGCGTGCAGCTTGATCGCATAGTCGTCGTTGATCACCGGCTGCACGAAATCGCCGGACAGCGAGTATTGATAGTCCGGCGTGCGCGCCAGCTTGTTACCGCTGTAGATGATGTTGCGCGCCGGATCGACATAGTCCTTGTACTTGGCGTCGAGGACGGAGCCGGACGCGGACAGGGTGAGCTGGCGCGTCACCGCCACCGACAATTCGCCTTCGATGCCCTTGATCTTGGCGTTGGCGGCGTTGGCGACGACGGTGGTCAGCAGCACGTCGTCGAGCCGTTCGACCTGGAGATCCTTGAAGTCGAGCTGGAACGCGGCGAGGTTCAGCCGGACGCGCCGGTCGAACAGGTCGCTCTTGAACCCGATTTCATAGTTCCACGCGGTTTCGGGGTCGAACGCCAGCCGCGCGGTCGCCGCATCGGGCGTCGCCGCCTGCCAGCCGCCGCCCTTGAAGCCCTTGGCCATCGACGCATAGAGCAGGATGTCGGGCGTCAGCTTCCAGTCGAGCGCGAAGCGCGGCGTGGTCTCGCGCCACGTCTTCTTGACGTTGACATCGTACGGTCCCTGCAGCGGCGCCGGCGACAACAGGTCGCCCGCCGGCCCCAGGCTCAGTACCTTGGCGTACCCATCCATCACCTTGTGGTCGATGGTGTAGCGCGCGCCCGCCGACGCGGTCAGGCCGGGGATGATTTCATAGCTCAGCTCGCCGAACGCGGCATAGTTGGACGCCACGCCGTTCTGGGCAAAGACGTTGTCGCCGTCCAGGCTGTCGCGGGTGCTGCCGGGGCCGCCGGGCAGCGCCGAACGCGCGGTGTTCTGCGAACTGCGGTCGGTCTCCTCGCGCAGGTAATAGAGGCCGGCGACCCAGCGGAACGGCCCGGTGCCGTTCGAGCGCAGCCGGACTTCCTGGGTGATGCCGGTGTATTTCTCCGACTGGGTCAGCACCGAATCGGTGTAGGACGGCGGCGCGCCGGCGCCGGCCTGGCTGAACCTTTGCCCCGAATCGCCGATGCGGACCGCGCCCAGATAGGTCAGCGTCGCGAAATCCAGTTCGTAATCGGCGCGCGCGGTAAAGCCATAGGTGTTGCGCCGGTTGTACTGCAGGTACGGCGTCTCGGTCGCGCGCGGATCCTTGGAGATCTGGCCGGTGGTGATCGGCCCCACGCCGGCGCGCGTCGGATCGTCGACCGCGTGGCGCGCCTGCCCGCCGCCCTCGTCGTGGCTGGCGTCGGCGATGAAGTTGAGGGTCAGGCGCTCGCCCGCCTTGGCCAGCACCGACACGCGCCCGGCATAGCCCTCGAAATCGTCGAGTTCCTGCCCGTTGACGACGTTGTAGCTATAGCCGTCGTGGCGGTTCTGCTGCACCGCCACCCGCACCGCGACATTCTCGGAGATCGGGCCGGTGATGTGCGCCTCGGACTGGATTGTGCCGTAGTTGCCGACCGAGACATAGCCCGCCGCCTCGCGTGTGAAGCGCGGCACGCCGGTGACCAGGCTGACCGCGCCGCCGACCACGTTCTTGCCAAAGATCGTGCCCTGCGGCCCGCGCAGCACTTCCAGCCGCTCGAGGTCGAAGATCGGCGGAGTCGCGGCGCCGCGGCGGCCGACATAGACCTCGTTGATGAACAGGCCGATCGACGGATCGGCGGTGGCGCTGCTCAGCCGCACGGTGCCGACACCGCGGATGAACGCTTCCTGCTCGAGCGAGCCCTGCGCCTGGAGGGTGAAGCTGGGGGTGCGTCCGGCGATCGCGGTCAGGTCGGTGATCTGCCCCTCGCGCAGCTGGTTGCCGCTGAACGCGGTCACCGCGATCGGCACGTCCTGCAGCTTTTCCTCGATCTTGCGCGACGACACGACGATGTCGTCCAGCTGGGGGCCGTCCTGCACCGCCGGGGCGGCCGATTCGGCCGACTGGGCCATCGCCGGCACCGCACTGCACAGCGCGGCGATCGCCGCAGTCGACAGGGCGCCACGCACAATCCGAATACGTGCGAAATTTGCCATCACATCCTCCCCAAAAATTCGCCCGGCTTTGCCGTGGCCCTCGCTTGGTCTCATTAAGCAAGCGACATGCTTGTCGAACAGGGTCACTTGCTTGTCAAGACCCACCTATTGACACCCGATCCGGGCTGCGGCAACTTAACTTGCATAAAACGACTTATGCAGGAGAGAGCGAGTGACCGAGGTCAGCGACGCGAAGAAAATCGAGGTCGGCCAGGCGATGATCGCGGCGTGGAACGCGATGGACTGGGATGCCGCCGCCGCGCTGATGACCGAGGATACCGTGCTTCATTCGATGATGGTCGAACCGATCGTCGGGCGCGATGCGGTGCACAAGCGGATCTCCGGGCTGGGCGCGCTCGCCGACTCGATCGAACTGATCGTGCACAACATGGGCGTGATCAACGGCACGCTCTACATGGAACGGCTCGACACCTTCGTGTGCAAGGGCAAGCCGGGGTCGGCGCCGGTGTGCGGCGCGCTCGAATTCGAAGGCGACAAGATAAAGGTCTGGCGCGAATATTACGATCGTCACCATCTGTTGAGCGAGATGGGCGTGATCGAGGATTTCGACGCGGCGACCCGCTGAGCGCGCCCCGGCGATGGCGACCGTGGCCGCACCGCAGCCGGCGACAGCCGACTGGCCGAACCCGTCGCGCGCGTGGTTCGCGGTCGGCGTGCTCACGCTCGGCTACACCGTGTCGTTCATCGACCGCACGATCCTCAGCCTGCTGATCGAGCCGATCAAGGCCGACCTGCACCTGAGCGACACCCAGATCGCGCTGTTGCAGGGGCTGGCGTTCGGGCTGTTCTACACCGCGATGGGGCTGCCGCTCGGCTGGCTGGTCGACCGCGTCTCGCGCAAACGGGTGATCGCCGCCGGCGTCACCACCTGGTGCCTGGCCACCGCCGCGTGCGGGCTGTCGGCCAATTTCTGGCAGATCTTCCTCGCCCGCGTCGGTGTCGGCGCGGGGGAGGCGGCGCTGTCGCCCGCCGCGATCTCGATGATCGGCGATAATTTCCCGGCGGAAAAGCGCGCCTTTCCGATCAGCGTCTATTCAATGGCCAGTTCGGTCGGCGCCGGGCTGGCGCTGATGGTCGGCGGCGCGATCATCCAGGCGATCTCGGCCCAGCCGCGCTTCGCTCTGCCGCTGGTCGGGGATGTCGCGCCGTGGCAGGCGGTGTTCGTCATCGTCGGGATGGCCGGGCTGGTGGTGGTCGCGCTGCTCACGCTGGTCGCGGAGCCGGCGCGCCGCGAAGTCGCGGTGGCACGGTCCGGCGGCAACGGCTTCGTCGCGCATCTGCGCCGCCACCGCGCGTTTCACCTGCTCCACCTTGGCGGCATGGCGCTCTACTGCGTGCTGATCTACGGCGTGCTGTCGTGGATGCCGGCCTATTTCATCCGCACCTTCGGCTGGAGCGCGGGGGAGGTCGGGCTGCGCTACGGCTTTGTCGTGCTGGTCTGCGGCGGTGCCGGGCTGGCGGGCGCTGGCTGGCTGTCGGCGCATCTGTCGGCGCGCGGGGTGCGCGCGGCCAGCCTGAAGGTCACCGGCGTGTCGATCCTGCTCGTTACGCCGCTGATGATCGCGGCGTGCCTGGCGCCGGACGGCTGGACCGCGCTGGCGATCCTCGCCCCGGCGATGATTCCGTTCACCGCGTCGGGCGGGCTGGCGGTCGCCGCGCTGTGCGATCCGGCGCCGGGCGATCTGCGCGGGCGCACCGCCGCGCTCTACTATTTCGTGCTCGGCGTGGTCGGCCTGACGGTGGGGCCGGTCAGCGTCGCGCTGATCACCGAGCATCTGTTCGGCGATCCGCGCGCGCTGGGGCCCGCGATCGCGGTGGCGGCGGCGATCCTCGGCCCGCTCGCCGGGCTGGGCGTGCTGCTGGCGATCAAGCCCTATGAACGGGCGATGGCGGCGCTGGCCGCGATGACTTCCAACGATCGGATCGAACCATGACCTACATCCTCGGCGGCTGGCAGAGCGACTTTTCCGACAACTGGTCGCGGCGCGGCATCGACCTTGCCGACGCCTTTGCCGAAACGGTGGCGCAGGGGCTCGATGCGACCCGACTCGATCCGGCCGATGTCGATACCGGCCACGTCGGCAATTTCGTCGCCGAACTGTTCGCCGGGCAGGGGCTGCTGGGCGGCTTCTTCGGACTGGCGCATCCCGATTTCGACGGCCTGCCGACCTCCCGGCACGAAGCGGCGTGCGCGTCCGGGTCGATCGCGATCCTCGCCGCCACGGCGGAGATCGAGGCGGGGCGCTACGGCCTCGCCTGCGTGGTCGGGATGGAGCAGATGCGCAACGTCCCCGGCGTCACCGCCGCGCAGCATCTCGGCGCCGCCGCCTGGGCGGGGCATGAATTCGGCGACGCCACCTATGTCTGGCCGCGCGCCTTTTCCGACCTGACCGAGGAATATGACCGCCGCTACGGCATCCGCGCCGAGCATCTGCGCCGCATCGCCGAGATCAATTTCGCCAACGGCCGCCGCAATCCCAACGCACAGACGCGCGGCTGGACCTTCCCGCCCGCCGCCTTCACCGACGACGACGACGCCAACCCGGTGGTCGAGGGGCGGATGCGCAAGACCGATTGCGGGCAGGTGACCGACGGCGCCAGCGTGATCTTCCTCGCCTCGCCCGCCCGCGCCGCCGCCTACGCCCGGTCGCGCGACATTCCGCTCGACAGCCTGCCGCGGATCACCGGCTGGGGCCATCGCTCCGCCCCGATTTCCTACCGGCGCAAGGTCGATGCCAGCGCCGGCAGCGGCTATGTCTTTCCGCAGGTCAAGCGCGCGGTCGACGATGCGCGGGCGCGCGCCGGCATCCCGCTCGACGCGGTCGACGCGTTCGAGGTCCACGACTGTTTCACCATGACCGAATATATGGCGATCGACCATCTCGGCCTGACCGCGCCGGGGGAGGCGTGGAAGGCGATCGAGGCCGGCGATATCGAGATCGACGGCACCTCGCCGATCAATCCGTCGGGCGGCCTCATCGGCTGCGGTCACCCGGTCGGCGCGACCGGCGTGCGCATGGCGCTCGATGCGTTCAAGCAGGTGACCGACACTGCCGGCGACTGCCAGGTAGAGGGCACCAAAACCGTTCAGACGCTCAACATCGGCGGATCGACCACCACCACCGTCAGCCTGGTCGTACAGGCGGCGGCGTGATCGATCGACGCACCATCATGATCGGCGGCGCCGCATGCACCCTCGCGGCGACCGTTCCGGCATTTTCAAAGGAGAGAACACCCATGGCCGACCATATCCAGACGCTGCGCAACGTGATCGAGAGCTGGCATCGCGCCGACGTCGAGGGCGTGCTCGCCAATCTGCATGAGGACATCACCTGGAACAATTCGGGCGGAATGAAGCCGCCGATCCAGGGCAAGGCGACGATGCGCGCGACGCTGGAGGCGATGAAGGGCCGGCTCAAGAACAACCGCTGGCGGCTGTTCGATGTCGCGCAGGACGGTGACAAGGTGTGGATGGAGGGGGTCGACGAATTCGACACCGCCGACGGCACCCGCATCGCCATCCCCTATTGCGGCATCCTCGAATATGAGGACGGTCTGATCCGCAAGTGGCGCGAATATTTCGACGGCCGCCTTCAGGAAGAACAGATCGCGGGCAAGGGCGTTCGCCCGACCGTCGACGCGATGCTCGACCGGCCGGCGGTCTGAACCATGGCGACGCTCGCCCAGGATTCCGCCACGCTGCCGCCGTTCCGCGAAGCGGGGCTGATGCCGGTCGACCTCGATGTCGAACGGCGCGCCGACGGCACGATCGTGCTGCGCACGCGCGTGCCGCTGGCGGCCTATGATGCGAACATCCCCGCCGCGCTGGTTGGCGCGGTTGCGGCCAATCCCGAAAAGCCCGCGCTGGCCTGGCGCGTGGCGGGGCAGGATGGCTGGGCGAGCTTCACCTATGCCGAACTCAAGCAGCGCATCGACGCCGCCAGCCAGTGGCTGCTCGATCACGCCCCCGCCGGGCGCCCGCTGCTGCTGATCGCCGACAACACCCCGGCGTTCGCCATCGCCACCTTCGCGGCGTGGGCGGCCGGGCTGCCGGTGTGTCCGGTCAGCACCGCCTATGGCGCGATGGGCGGCGACTTCGGCCGGCTGGCGCACGTCGTGGCAAAGGTCCGGCCGGGCGTGGTCTTTGCCGAGAATTCGGCAAGGCTCGCCCCCGCGCTCGCCGCGCTCGATCTCGGCGACGCGATCGTCGTCACCGCCGATCCGTCGGCGATCGCGCCTTCGTCGGTGGCGATCGACACGCTGCTGGAAACACCGCCGACCGACGCGGTGCCCGCTGCGATCGCCGCGATCCGCCCCGACGATGTCGCCGCCTATATGCTCACCTCGGGATCGACCGGCCTGCCCAAGCTGGTGACGATCACCTTCGACAATCTCGCCGCCAATTCCGCCCAGTGCCGCCAGATCATCGGCGAGGGCGCCGGCTGGCACGACGTCATGCTCGACTGGCTGCCGTGGCATCACGCCGCCGGCGCCTTCGTCCTGCGTACCACGCTGACGCAGGGGGGCACGCTCTACATCGACGATGGCAAACCGATGCCCGGCCTGTTCGCCGAATCGATCCGCAACCTGCGCGAGATTCCCGTCCGCTATTTCAACAACGTGCCGCTCGGCTTCACCCTGCTGGTCGAAGCGCTGGAGGCCGATCCCGAACTGCGCCGCAGCTTCTTTCAGCGGCTGGGGGTGATCCTCTACGGCGGCGCCGGGCTCAGCCAGCCGATCTACGACCGGCTCCAGTCCGCCGCCATCGCCGAGACCGGGCACCGCATCATGCTGATCTCGGGCTATGGCTCGACCGAGACGGTGTCGGCGTTCATGGCGATCCACTTCGAGACCGACAAGGTCGGCATCGGCCTGCCGTCGCCGGGCGCGGTGGTGAAGCTGGTTCCGTCGGGCGATCGCTACGAAGTGCGCGCCGCCGGCCCCAACGTCACGCGCGGCTATCTCGACGAGCCGGAGAAGAACGCCGAGGTGTTCGACGAAGAGGGCTTCTACCGCACTGGCGACATGGCGGTGTTCCACGATCCCGACGTGCCCGAACTCGGCCTCGCCTTCGCCGGCCGCGCGGCGGAGGAGTTCAAGCTGTCGAGCGGCGCCTGGGTCTATGGTGGGGCCTTGCGCGATCAGTTGCTCAAGGCGCTGGCGCCCGGCGTGCGCGACGTCGTGCTGTGCGACGCCAACCGGCCCTATCTGACCGCGCTGTTCTGGCTGACCCCGGACGGCAGCCGCGCCGCGCTGGCCGAGGGGCTGGCGCGGTTCAACGCCGCGCAGCACGGCACCGCCTCGCGCATCCGGCGCGCGCTGGTGCTCGACGTGCCGCCCGATCCCAACGCGCATGAAATGTCCGACAAGGGCACGATCAACCGCCGCGCGGTGATCGACCGCCGCGGCCATGAAGTCGAGCGGCTCTACGCCGATGCGCCCGATTCCGACGTCATCGTTCTTTAAAAGAGGATATCCATGACCCACGCTCCCGAAATCCAGGCCCTGCTCGACAGGCAGGCGATCACCGACGTCATCAACCTCTATCTGCGCGGCGCCGACCGGGCGGAGATAGCGCTGATCGCCGACGCCTATCATCCCGACGCGATCGAGGATCATGGCGGGGTCTATAACGGTCCGGCGTCCGACTATGTCGCGCTTATGGCCAAGATGCTGCCCAAGGGCGGGATCATGAACCACATCGCCACCAACATCGTCATCGAACTGGACGGCGATACCGCCCATGCCGAACATTACATCCTCGCCTTCGCGCGGATGAAGAAGGACGGGGAAAAGTTCGACACGCTGACGCTGGCGCGCGCGATCGACCGGTTCGAACGCCGCGACGGCGCGTGGAAGATCGCGCACCGCCGGCTGGCGTGGGAATGGAACCACGAGATGCCGTTCGCCGAAAGCTGGGGCCGGGGCATGATGTTCCCCGAAGGGACCGAGCTGGTGCGCGGCGCCAAGCACCCCAACGACGTCCTCTACACCGCGCGGGCCGCGTAATGGCGACCGCGATCGAGGGGTCGGTGGCGCTGGTCACCGGCGGCAACCGCGGCATCGGCGAGGGTTTCGTCCGCACGCTGCTCGCGGCGGGCGCGGCCAAGGTCTATGTCGGCAGCCGCGATCCGGCCGCCGCGCAGCACCTGGTCGACGAAAGCGGCGGCAAGGCGGTCGCGTTGCGGCTCGACGTCGCCGATCCGGCGCAGATCGCGGAGGCGGCGCGCATCGCCACCGACGTCACCATCCTGGTCAACAACGCCGGCGCCTTCCTCAACCAGCGGCTGATCGGCGCCGAGACGATGGACGCCGCGCGGCAGGAGATGGAGGTCAATTACTTCGGCCTGCTCGGCATGTGCCGCGCGTTCGCCCCGGCGCTGAAGGCCAATGGCGGCGGCGCGATCGTCAACGTGCTGTCGTCGGGCGGGCTGGTCGCGGTGCCGGTGATGGGCGGCTACAGCCCGTCGAAGTTCGCCGCGCGCGCCGCGACCACGTCGATCCGCGCCGAGCTGGCGAAACAGGGCACCACCGTGTCCGCGCTGATCGTCGGCTCGGTCGACACGCGCATGGCGGCGCACGTCGCCGGGGCGAAGGAACGGCCGGAGGATATCGCCAGGGTCGGCCTGTCGGCGATCAAGCGCGGCACGACGGAGGTCGATACCGATCGCATGGCGGTCGAGGTGCGCGCGCAAAAGGCGCTCGATCCCAAGGCGCAGGAACGCGCGCTGGCGCGGATGCTCGATGTGGAAACGATCTCGACCGGGCGCTGAGCCGGCGGGAGCAGGAGGGGGTTTTCGATGGATATTGTAAAGATACTGGCGATCGATGCGGTGACGGTGGTGATCGCCTTCACCGCGCTGTGGGCGATCTGCGCGTCGATCCGTGACGTGACGATGGT
>NZ_DATMGG010000194.1:0-2800 GCF_035555815.1 Sphingomonas sp. | reverse complement strand
GTCCGGGCGGAGGCGCGCGCGCTGCCGGTAGCGCAGGCCCAGGCCGCACTGTCGGTCGAGGATCCCGCCGCCGCCGCGCGGCTGCGCCCGACCGATACCACCCGCGTCGCCCGCGCGCTGGAGGTGGTGCGCGCGACCGGTCGCCCGCTCGCCGACTGGCAGGCGGAGCGGGTCGGCGGCATCGCCGGTGCCTATCGGCTCGTCCCGACGATCCTGCTGCCCGATCGCGCGTGGCTGGTGGCGCGCTGCGACGCGCGGCTCGAGGCGATGTTCGACGGCGGCGCGGTTGAAGAAGTCGCCGCACTGCAGCGCAGATCCCTGCCCGATGCCGCCCCGGTGCTTCGCGCGATAGGCGTACGCGAAATCGCCGACTGGCGGTCGGGCAAGCTCACCCGCGAACAAGCGCTCGCCCAGGCGCAGGCGGCGACGCGGCAATATGCGAAGCGGCAATATACATGGTTCCGTAATCAGCCCCCGGACGACTGGGCCCGCGTCACGGGATTGGTTACAACAGAAACGATCGATGACATTGAAATAAGATTACGCCAATAGCCGTTGACACGTAGTTTTCCTGCGACTAGCAGGCCCCTCCACGCCGGCGCGATATTGCGCCTGCGAACGTGTGTGTGAGGGAGCGAGACGTGGCAGAGAAGAGCGGAGCCGATATCCTGGTCGAGGCGCTGTGCGATCTCGGCGTGGAGGTCGTCTTCGGCTACCCGGGGGGCGCGGTCCTTCCGATCTACGACGCGCTGTTCAAGCAGAAGAAGATCCGCCACATCCTCGTCCGCCACGAACAGGCGGCGACCCACGCGGCGGAGGGTTATGCCCGCTCGACAGGCAAGCCGGGCGTGGTGCTCGTCACCTCCGGCCCCGGCGCGACCAATGCGGTGACGGGCATCACCGACGCGCTGATGGATTCGATCCCGATGGTGGTGATCACCGGCCAGGTGCCGACCGCGCTGATCGGCACCGATGCGTTCCAGGAGGCGGACACCGTCGGCATCACGCGGCACTGCACAAAGCACAATTATCTGGTGAAGGATCCGGCGCGGCTGGGCGCGGTGGTGCATGAGGCGTTCCACATCGCCACGTCCGGCCGCCCCGGTCCGGTGGTGATCGACATTCCCAAGGACGTCCAGGTCGCGACCGCCACCTACCAGAAGCCCGGCCCGATCCAGCACAAGACCTATCGCCCGCAGATCAAGCCCGATCTCAAGGCGATCGAGACGGCAGTCGACATGCTCGCCGCCGCCGAGCGCCCGGTGTTCTACACCGGCGGCGGCGTGATCAACGCCGGCCCCGCCGCCTCGCAGATGCTGCGCGAACTGGCGAAGATTTCCGGCGCGCCGGTCACCTCGACGCTGATGGGTCTGGGCGCCATCCCCGCCTCCTCGCCGCAATGGCTGGGGATGCTGGGGATGCACGGCACCTATGAGGCCAATTGGGCGATGAACCAGGCCGATCTGGTGATCGCGATCGGCGCGCGGTTCGACGATCGCGTCACTGGCCGGCTCGATGCGTTCAGCCCCAACAGCCGCAAGGTCCACATCGACATCGACCGCTCGTCGGTGAACAAGACGGTGCGGATCGACCTGGCCATTGTCGCCGACGCCGGCCATGCGCTGGACGCGATGGTCAAGCTGTGGAAGGCGCGCCAGCACCCGAAGCCCGATCTCGGCGAATGGTGGCGCCGGATCGAAGGGTGGCGCGCGGTGCGCTGCCTCGATTTCGCGGAGGGCGGCGACGCGATCATGCCGCAACGCGCGATCCGCGCGCTGTACGAGGCCACCAAGGCGCGTGCGCCGATCATCTCGACCGAGGTCGGCCAGCACCAGATGTGGGCCGCGCAGCATTTCGGGTTCGAGGCGCCGAACAAATGGCTCACCTCGGGCGGGCTCGGCACGATGGGCTATGGCCTTCCCGCCGCGATCGGCGCGCAGCTCGGCAATCCGGGTGCGCTGGTGATCGACATCGCCGGCGAAGCGTCGATCCAGATGAACATCCAGGAACTGGGCACCGCCACCCAGTATCGCCTGCCGGTCAAGGTGTTCATCCTCAACAACGAATATATGGGGATGGTCCGCCAGTGGCAGGAACTGACCTATCAGTCGCGCTATTCGGAGAGCTATTCGGATTCGCTCCCCGATTTCGTTCGGCTAGCGGAAGCCTATGGCTGGAAGGGCATCCGCATCGACGCGCCGGGCGAACTCGATGACGGCATCGACGCGATGCTGGCGCATGACGGGCCGGTGATGGTCGATTGCCGCGTGGCGAAACTGGCCAACTGCTTCCCGATGATCCCATCGGGCGCCGCGCATACCGACATGATCCTCCAGGCCGCCGAAGTGTCCGGCGAAATGGACGACGAAGCCAAGGCGCTGGTCTGATCCCATGCATATCAAGGAAGAATCCGTCGGGCGGCACACGCTCGCCATCCTGGTCGACAACGAACCTGGCATCCTCGCCCGGATCGCCGGCCTGTTCACCGCGCGCGGCTATAATATCGAGAGCCTGACGGTCAGCGAGATTAGCGACGATCACCTGATCAGCCGGATCACCATCGTCACCTCGGCGTCGGCCCCGGTGATGGAACAGATCATCGCCCAGCTCGATCGGCTGGTGCCGGTGCACAAGGTGACCGACCTGACCGCGCTCGGCCCCCACGTTGAGCGCGAGTTGGCGCTGGTCAAGGTGCGCGGCACGGGCGACCACCGGATCGAGGCGCTGCGGCTGGGCGAGGTCTATCGCGCCCGCGTGGTCGACGCGACCACCGCCAGCTTCGTGTTCGAGGTGACCGGCG
>NZ_DATMGG010000193.1:0-2945 GCF_035555815.1 Sphingomonas sp. | reverse complement strand
ATCTGGCGGTGGATTTCTTCTTCTGCCTGTCGGGATTCGTGATCGGCCATGCCTATGACGGGCGGCTCGGGCCCGCTGCGCCTCCGGGGCGGCGGCTTGGCTTTGGCGGCTATGTGGCCCGGCGGTTGATCCGGCTGCAGCCGCTGGTCGTGATCGGTACGCTGCTCGGGGCGATCACCTATCTCGCGAATCCCTTCGTCGGCGACGCGCAGCAACTCGGCACCAGCGTCGGCTACGCCTTGTTCGCGGCCAACCTGTTGCTGGCGCTGTTCCTGATCCCGGCGTCGGCGCTGCCCAATATGTGGGGCATGACGCATTCGCTGAATGGCCCCGCCTGGTCGCTGTTCCAGGAATATCTGATCAACCTTGCCTATGCGGCGGTCGGACATCGGGTCGGCCGGGGATGGCTCGCAGCGATCGCCGCCATGGCCGTCGCGGGGCTGTTGTGGATGGCGTTGTCGCGGGATTCGATGAATGCGGGGGCCACCTGGCGTGACTGGTGGGGCGCACCCATCCGGGTGATCGCTTCCTTCGCGTTGGGCTTGCTGATTCATCGACTGGGGCTGAAGATCGCGGTGCCGGCCGCGTTCCCGCTGCTGTCGGCGGTGCTGATCGTGCTGTTCGCAGTACCGCTGGTCAAGGGCTGGAGCGGGCTGATCGACTGGCTGTGCGTGGTCGTGGCCTTTCCGCTGGTCATCATGATCGGCGCGGGCGATCGGAGCACGACCCGGCTGGCCGGTATCGGCGGGCGGCTGTCCTACCCGCTGTACATGCTCCACTATCCGTTCGTGCTGTTCTTCGCGCACTGGAATTGGAGCGCCAAGCCGGGCCCGGTGCTGATGGGAAGCGTGATGGCGGCGACGATCGCGGCAGCCGTCGGCTTGGCCTGGGCGGTGCTGGTGTGGATCGACGAACCGGTGCGCGCCTGGCTTTCGGCGCGGGCGGAGCGCAGGCAGTCGGTCAGGGCCGTCGCGGCCGAAACCGCCCTCCGCTGAAGTTCAGAGGGGGGTAGAAACCCCTTGCTTCAAGTCGGCCGGATCAAACTCCAGCCCAAGGCGTGTCGGGTCAGTCCCGGTCGAACAGCGCGAGGTCGATCGCATCGCCCATCGCGCGGTAGCCCGCCTCGCTGGGGTGGATATGATCGCCCGAATCATAATCGGAACGCAGATGCAGCGGATTGCGGGGATCGCGGACCGCCGCATCGAAATCGATGATGGCGTCGGCGACGCCGGCGGTGCGAATCCACTGGTTCACCGCCTGGCGCTGCGCCTCGCGCTCGGGGGAATGGCTGGTCGATCCGCCGAAGGGCGTCAGCGTCCCCATCACGACCTTGATCCCCGCGACGTGCGCGCGGGCGATGATCTGCTCGTATCCGGCGATCAGGTCGGCAACGTCGAGCGGCGGGTTCCGGCCGAACATCGTGCTGGAGCCGCCATGGCCGATATCGTTGATGCCTTCGAGCAGGATGACGTGCGACACGCCCCGGACCCGCGCGACATCGCGATCGAACCGCGCGAGCGCGGCATCGCCCCAGCTCGTCGACAGCACCCGGTTGCCGCCGATGCCGGCGTTGACGACGGTCACCGGATCGCTCCCTCCGGCCGCGACCAGGCGGCGCAGCAGCTGTTCGGGCCACCCGTGCAGCTGTCCGGCATACGGCCGATTGCCGTCGGTGATCGAATCACCCAATGCGACGATGACGCGCGGGGGATCGGCGCTCAGCACCAGCGCGCCGCTGACCGGCGGCCGTCCGATGATCGTGTCGCCGCCATCGAGACGCGGCGACAACGACTGATCCCCCGCCGCGAACGCCATCCGCTGGTTGCCGAACGCCTTGAGCTTGAGGGACTGGGGCAGGTGCAGGCTGACGACGATATCATCGAGCGCGGCGGCGTCGAGGTCGACCGGATCGCTGAGCGCCGGGGCGCCGGCGGCGATGGTGATGCGCCGCTTGCCCCCGAAGGCGAGCGGGCGAAGCGTTCCGGCGCGGGCGTCGAAGCCGTCGGCGGCGAAGCCGACGCTGGCGCCGTCGACGAGCAGCGGCTCCGTGCCGTCCTCGTTCGAAATCCGGATGCGCAGCGCATGGCCCGACGCCCCCAGCGTCAGCCGCATGCGCAAGGTTCCGACCACCGGCGGGCGATCGCGCAGCCGCTCGCGGGCCTCGTCGGGGAGCTTCATATCCTTCGGGATCACGAAATCGAAGTCGGCCGGGCTCGATTGATAAGCCTCGACCCATTGCGGGCGATGGTCCTGCGCGGCGGCGGCCGGGCCGAGCACGGCCGCGGCCAGCAGGCCGAGGCGCGCCAGCCGCGTCGTCACGGCGCGTCGGCGAGCGGGGCCGAACGCCCCTGCCGCACCGCCTCGAAGAAATCCTCGCCTCCCATCTGGCCGCCCTTGAGCACCAGTTCGAGCCCGTCGATCGCGGGATCCTCGGCATGCGCGCGCACCAGCGGCGCGCCGCGCTCGATCGGCGCCGCCCAGGTCAGCGCATCGATGCCCAATTGCGCGACCCCGTGGCTCGACGTGTCGCCGCCCGCGAACAGCAGCCGTTTGAGGCCCGCGCGGCGGACGACGTCGAGCGCGATCCGCCCGAGCGCTTCGCCCAGCTTCTCGCCGGCCGCCGGCGCGGCGGGGTCGAGCGGACCCTCGGCCGAGTGGATCACGGCGCGGCGGCCGTGCGCCAGGCCGGCGAGGGCGGCGTCCGCCAGCCGCGCGGCTTCGGCCGACGACCCTTCGAGCAGCGCGCCTACATCGGCCGCTATGGCCGCGAAGCCGGAGGCCGGCGCGCGCGCGATCTGCCGGGCGGTGACGGGCGAACAGCTTCCGCTGACGACCAGCAGGCGGTCGGCCTCGGCGGCGCGCGCCTCGGCCGGCGCCTGCGCGATCCGCCCCGCGGCGCGCCAGGCCAGCACGAGCGCGCGCGTGACGCCCGAGCTGCCCACGGC
>NZ_DATMGG010000192.1:0-26118 GCF_035555815.1 Sphingomonas sp. | reverse complement strand
GGTGCGGCTGCGTTTCATCAACGCCGCCACGATGACGATCTTCAACGTCCGCATCCCCGGCCTGCGGATGACCGTGGTCAGCGCCGACGGGCTGGATGTCCGCCCGGTGACGGTCGACGAGTTCCAGATCGGCAATGCCGAGACCTATGACGTCACCGTCGAGCCGGTCGAGGACCGGGCGTTCACGCTGGTGGCGGAATCGATCGACCGATCGGGCATGGCCCGCGCCACGCTGGCGCCGCGCCTGGGCATGACCGCGCCGGTCCCGCCGCGGCGCCCCCGCCCCACGCTCACCATGAAGGACATGGGCATGGGCGGCGGCATGGGCGGCGCCATGGGCGGCAGGGATCACGGATCGATGGCGGCGATGGACCACGGCGCGATGGATCATGCCGCGATGGGCGATGGCGCGACGGCGACCGGACCCCGAGCGGCTGTCGCAGCGGATCGCAGCGGCGTTGACCATGGCGGCATGGACCATGGCACCGCCCAGGCGATGGGCGCCATGAACATGCGCGACAAGTCGCTGGTGCCCGACGGGGTCAAGGTCGGCGTCGGCGTCGATGCGATCGCCATGGCGCCGGTCGATCGCACCGGCGATCCGGGCGTCGGCCTCGACGATGTCGGGCACAAGGTGCTGACCTATCGCGACCTGATGTCGCTGACGCCCAATCCAGACACGCGACCGCCGCAGCGCACGATCGAGGTCCACCTCACCGGCAACATGGAACGCTTCATGTGGTCGTTCGACGGTGAGAAGTTCAGCGACGGCGTGGAGCCGATCCGTTTCGAGCGCGATGAACGCGCCCGCGTCGTCCTCATCAACGACACGATGATGACCCACCCGATCCACCTGCACGGCCATTTCTTCGAGGTGGTGAACGGCCACACCGGCAGCTATCCGCGCAAGCACACCGTCATGGTGCTGCCGGGCGGCAAGGTCAGCTTCGACCTGACCGCCGATGCGCCGGGCGACTGGGCGTTCCACTGCCACCTGCTGCTCCACATGCATGCCGGGATGTTTCGCGTCGTCACCGTCCGCCCGCTGGACGGAGGCGCCGCATGAGGATGATTATCGGCGTCGCCTTCATCGCCGCTATCGCCGTCGCGACACCCGCGCTGGCGCAGCACGATCATCAGGGCCATCCCGCGCCCGTCCAGCCGCCGCCGGCGGAAGCGCACGCGCAGCATCGGATGGAAGCGGCCGATGGCGATCCCCATGCCGGGCACGACATGCCGGCGGAACCCGCCACGGCGGCCGATCCCCATGCCGGCCACCAGATGCCGCCCCCCGTGCCGACGGAGACGCCCCCCGCGGCGACAGGGCATCGACCGGGCGTTCCCGATCCGCCGGTGAGGGGGCCGTCCGCAGCCGCATCGAGCGGCCCCGCCCACGCCGCCGATGCTGTCTTCGGCACGGCGGCCATGGCCCCGGCGCGCGCCATCGTCCGCCGCGAACATGGCGATATCACAAGCGGCATGATCCTGATCGACCGGCTCGAATCCGTGCTGGGCAAGGGCAGGGGCGGCTATGCGTGGGACGCGCAGGGCTGGTACGGCGGCGATATCGACCGGCTGTGGATCAAGACCGAGGGCGAGGGCCGCTTCGGCAAGCCCCTCGAGCGTGTCGAGGCGCAGGCGCTGTGGAGCCATGCGATCGACCCATGGTGGAACCTCCAGACCGGCGTTCGCCACGATTTTCGCGCCGGCCCGGACCGCAGCTACGCCGTCGTCGGCGTTCAGGGCCTCGCCCCCTATTGGTTCGAGATCGACAGCGCGTTGTTCCTGTCCGACAAGGGCGACGTCACCGCGCGGATCGCGGCGGAATACGATCAGCGCCTGACCCGGAAGCTGATCCTCCAGCCGGCCGCCGAATTGAACTTCGCCGCGCGGGACGTTCCTGAGCTGGGCATCGGCTCCGGCCTGTCGACCGCCGAACTGGGGCTGCGCCTGCGCTATCAGTTCGTGCCCGAATTCGCGCCTTATGTCGGCGTGCGCCATGAACGCGCGTTTGGCGACACGGCGGCGTTCCGGCGCGCCCGCGATGAGCGCGCGGGCGGGTGGAATATCCTGATCGGGGTCCGGTCGTGGTTCTAGGCGCGCAAGCGATCGAATCACCGGCGGGCTGATACGCCAGCCGCCCGCCACCATTAATTTGCTTGAAACGCAAATAATCCATCCATATTGCATAATCTGCAATATTGGAGGGCGCCGGTGAAGCTGTCGGTTCACAAGAAGCACATCGGGCTGAAGCAGCCCTTCCGCGTCGCGTTCGGAACGATCGCCGGGCTCGATGTGGTCGAGGTGGAGCTGCGCGAGGGTGACGTGGTCGGGCGCGGCGAATGCTGTCCGATGGACATCTATGGGCAAAGCGCCGACGCCACCGTTGCCGAGATCGAGGCGGTCGCGCCGCTGTTTGACCGGGGCGGCATCGATCGGGCCGCGCTTCAGGGACTGCTACCGTCGCGATCGGCGCGCAACGCGCTGGATTGCGCGCTGTGGGACCTAGAGGCCAAGGCATCGGGACGCTCGGTGTGGGATCTGGCGGGCCTCGCCGCGCCGGATGCCATCGCGTCGGACATCACCATCGGCATCCTGTCGCCGGAGGAGACCGCCAGCGTCGCGGCGACGCTGCGCGAAGCGACGACGATCAAGCTCAAGCTGGGCGGCGAGCACGACCTGGAATGCCTGCGCGCGGTGCGCGGGGTGCTGCCCGACACGCCGTTGTTCGTCGACGTCAATGCCGGCTGGACGCTCGACCATCTCAACCGGATGGCGCCCGAACTCGCCGCCGCCGACGTATTCATGATCGAACAGCCGCTCGCGCCTGGGGAAGACGCCCTGCTCGACGGCTATCATCGCGCGGTGCCGCTGTGCGCCGACGAATCCTGCCATGATCGCGGCGATCTCGATCGCCTCGTCGGGCGCTACGACTACGTCAATATCAAGCTCGACAAGACCGGCGGGCTGACCGAGGCGCTGGCGCTCGCGGCCGCGGCGCGAGAACGGGGATTCCGGCTGATGACCGGCTGTATGCTCGGATCGGGGCTGGCGATGGCGCCGGCCTATGTCGTCGCGTCGGTCTGCGACGTGGTCGATCTCGACGTGCCGCTCATCGTCCGCGACGCGGCCCACGCCGGCGTTCGGCACGACGGCCGCCAGGTGCATCGCTTCGCCGCCGATCTCTGGGGATGACGCGCCGTTCCGGCATGGGGGACTCCCTAGCCACGGCCACGAGCAGGGGCTAAAAGATTGCGATGGTCATCGCAAAGGAACAGGGTTTGCGAGCCAAGGATGCGCCCGACACCATAGGCGCGCTGCTGCGGTCGATCCGCAAGCGCCGCAAAATGACGCTGGAACATCTGTCGGAGCTGACCGGCATTTCGGTTTCGTCATTGTCGCGGATCGAGAACACCCAGCTCGGCCTGACGATCGAAAAGGTCGATCTGCTGGCGCGGGCGCTGGACGTCGCGCCCGAGGACCTGGTCGCGCGCAATCGCGGCGCGGTCGATCGCGACGTGCCGGCCGAGGCGAAGGCGTCGCTGCGCCGGGTGGTGGTCGATCGCGAGCGGAACCGCAACCGCAAGGCGAGCGCCTATCGCGAGCTCAACGTCCGCTATCTGTTCGATCGCGATCCCGACCGCGCGCTCGAATGTATGCAGGTCACGATCGAATCGATCAGCGTCTGGGATTCCGAATTCGTCCGCCATCCGGGCGAGAAGATCATCTACGTGCTCAAGGGCGACGCGGTGATCTATTGCGAGGGGCAGGCGCCGCTGATCCTGGAGACGGGCGATTCGCTCTTCATGGACGCGCAAATCTGGCACAGCACGGTGGCCGTGCACGGCCCTCCGGCCGAATTGCTGGTGACCTTCTATCACGGGCCGCACGGCAACCACGGGCTGTTCGAGACCCAGACCTTCACCCCCGAAAGCTGGGCCGCGCTCCAGGCGGACTGATGCGCCGCGCGGCGGGCGGCCCCGCCACCTCCCTGCGCGCCGCTCCCGATAAAATTGCTTGAACCGCAATTATGAAGCGCATATTGCATATATTGCAAAATAAGGCCGCGTCCGCGCGCCGTGACGACCGGCCAGGGCGACGTCGACAGTCGCCGGTCGATAGGAAGGGGGGTAGAAGAATGACTCGATTCTCCATGCGCCGGGCACGCTTGCTGGTCGCGGCCGGCACGGTGCTCTGCTTCGCCTCTCCCGCCCATGCACAGCGCGAGGAGCCGGCATCGGGGCAGGAGCCCGCGCCCGGCGACATCGTCGTCACCGCGCAGAAACGCGCCGAACGGCTGATCGATACCCCGCAGTCGATCTCGGCGCTGTCGTCGGACGATCTGACCAGGATCGCCGCGCGTCAGTTCGTCGATTTCGCCAATACCGTGCCCGGCCTTCAATATACCTCGCAGGGGGCGGGCACCTCGCAGATCAGCCTGCGCGGCGTCACCAGCGGCGCCGACGTGTCGTCGACCGTCGGTATCTATGTCGACGAAGTGCCCTATGGATCGAGTTCGGCGTTCGCCAACGGCGCGCGGCGCGCGCTGGACGTCGGGCTGTTCGACATCGACCGGGTCGAGGTGCTGCGCGGGCCGCAGGGCACGCTGTACGGCGCCAGCGCGATGGGCGGCGTGCTCAAATATGTGATGGCCAAGCCGTCGCTCACCGCCGTCGAGGGCAAGGCACAGGCGGGCCTCTCCACCACGCGGTCGGGCGGGACCAGCTACGATGCGTCGGCGGTGGTCAACGCGCCGCTGGTCACCGACAAGGTGGCGGTGCGGGCGAGCGGCTATTATTCGCGCGACGGCGGCTATTTCGACAATGTCGTCACCGGTGAGAAGAATGTCGATCGCGGTGAGGTCTATGGCGGGCGGGTCGATCTCCTCGCCGCGCCGACCGACGCGCTGTCGATCCGCCTGACCGGCTTTGCCCAGGACGTGCGGCGCGACGGCGGCAGCTATGCCAGCATCGGCCTCGATGGCGCGCCGGTCACTGGCTATTTCGACCAGGGCCATCCCCTGCGGGAGCCGTTCCGGTCGGATTTCCGGCTGGGCAGCGCGACGATCGACTATGATTTCGGCCCGGTGGCGCTGACATCGATCACCAGCTACCAGACCAACAAGACCTACGCGTCGACCGACGGCTCTGCCGTCTATGCGCTCTATCTCCAGATCCTCGCCAATATTCCCGCCCAGGCGGTGGCGGTGAACGAGCTGGCGCGCACCCGCAAGTTCACGCAGGAAATCCGTCTCGCCTCGGCGAGCGGGCAGGCGATCGAATGGCTGGTCGGCGGCTTCTACACGCATGAGAACAGCCTGTTGCGGCAGGTCGCCGACACCTATGGCGACGGGCTGGTGCTGCTGCCCGACGTCAACGCGGTCAGCGCGGCGATCGCCAGCACCTATGACGAATATGCCGTGTTCGGCAATCTGACCTGGCACCTGACCGATGCGTTCGATGTCGGCGGCGGCCTCCGCTACGCGCACAACGACCAGAAATTCACCCAGGACGCATCGGGGATATTGGTGGTGTCGGCGCCCGGATCGAGCTCGAGCGAGGGGGTGGTCACTTATCTGGCCAACGCGCGCTATCGCTTGAGCCGCAACGCCACCGCCTATGCGCGGTTCGCGACCGGCTATCGCCCCGGCGGCCCGAATTTCCGCGTCGTCGATCCGGTGACCAACCAGCCGTCCGCGCCGACCTTCCGCTCCGATTCGCTCGACAGCTACGAAATCGGGGTCAAGGCCGATACCGCCGACCGCAGCTTCGGCATCGACTTGTCGGGCTATTACATCGACTGGAAGAACATCCAACTGCTCAGCCCGGTCGCCGGCGTCACCAACTACACCAACGGCCCCGGCGCGCACATCAAGGGCGCCGAGCTGACGATGACCGCCCGTCCGGGGCGCGGCTTTGTCGCCACCGGCGCCTTTGCCTACAACGACGGCAAGCTGACCGAGGACGTGCCGCTGCTGGGCGCGCGCAAGGGCGAGCGCCTGCCAAACACCCCCCATGTCACCGCCGCGGTCAACGTCGATTACACCGTGATGGCCAGCCCGCTCAGGCCGACGGTCGGCGGGACGCTGCGGTTCGCGTCGGACAGCATGGTCAGTTTCGACGCCAGCCCGGCGCTGCGCCAGTACCGGGTGCCCGACTATGCCACCCTCGGCCTGCGCGCGGGGGCCACCTTCGGGCCGGTCGATGCGCAGGTCTATGTCCAGAACCTGTTCGACACCCACGGCCAGCTGGCGGCCCAGACGATCCTTTCGCAACTCGGCGGCCCGGCGCAGGTGCTGATGCTGCGACCGCGGACGTTGGGTCTGCGGCTGACCTCGCGCTTCTAGAGGGGGCGCGTGCCCGCCGGCCCCCGCGACGCCCCGCCCGGAATGCGCGCGCCCGCCGGAACGGGCGATCCGGCCTATCCGCCACTGCGCCGCGCGCGCTACGCCCAGGCGGTGATCGTCGCCATCGCCTTCTTCACCGCGATGGACATCTACGTCATCTCCCTGCTGGTCGAGCCGATCAAGCACGAGCTGCGATTGACCGACGTCCAGGTCGGCATCGCCAACACCACGGTGCTTTACGGCGCCTATGCCCTGTTCTGCATCCCGATGGGATTGCTGGTCGACCGGTCGAACCGGGTGCGGATGCTGGCGGTGGCGCTGGTGGTGTGGTGCCTGGGCCTGTTGCTGACCGGCCTGTCCAGCGGAGTGTGGCTGCTCGTCGCCAGCAAGGCGGCGCTGGGGGTCGCCAACGCCATCACCCTGCCGGCGGCGATGTCGCTGCTCGCCGACTATTTCCCGCCCGAACGCCGGGCGATGGCCACCACATCCTATGGCCTGGGCCAGGGGTTCGGCCAGGCCGGCGCGATCTTCATCGGCGGGCTGGGCCTGGGGGCGCTGACCCAGCTTGCCGCCGGCGGCGCGCCGCTGCTGTTCGGCCTGACGCCGTGGCGCATGGTGTCGCTGGGGTTCGCCGCCGCCGGGCTGGCGCTGATCCCCGCCGTCCTTTCGCTGCGTGAGCCGGCGCGGATGGAGGTGCGCCAGCATGGCGGCACAGGCCGCCTGCACGAGCTGTGGAGCTTTCGCGGGTTCCTGTTGCCGCTGCTGGCCGGTACGACGTGTCTGTCCGGCATGTCGACCGGGGTGATGAGCTGGATTCCGCCGGCGCTGACCCGTCTCTATGGGCAGCAGCCGGGCGATTTCGCCGGCTGGTTCGGCGCCGTCTCGCTGGTTTCGGTGCTCGCGGGGATGCTGGCCGGGGGCAAGCTCGGCGAGTATTTCCACCGGCAGGAAGGGCGCGCGGGCGTGCTGCGGCCGGCGGCGTTCGCGGCGGCGCTCTGCGTGCCGGCGTCATGCGTCGCGATGATGCCCGATCTGGCCTGGTTCGCGATCAGCTCGATCTGCTTCACGATCTGCTACGCCGTGTCGATCTCGATTCCGATGATCGCGATCACTTTCCGCATCCCCAACGAACTTCGCGGCGCGGTCATGGGCCTGTATATCGTGACGGTGTCGCTCGGCGGCGCGATCGCCGCGCCGCTGGTGGCGCTGGCCGGCACCGCGCTGGGCGGCGACGCGATGCTGGGGCGGGCGATGGCGCTGGTCGGCGCGCCGTCGGCGCTGCTCGCGGCGCTGTGTTTCTGGTGGGCCTCGCGCGGTGGCGACGGCCAGGTTAGCGAGTGAGAGGCCCAATATGACGCAGACAGCGGCGCGGACGCATTTCGATCCGGCCGGGATCGATCAGATCTTCGCGGCGGTCGACCAGTGCGGCCAGCCCGGCGCGGCGGTTGCGATCGCGATCGACGGCGTCCCGGTCTACCGGCGCGGCTTCGGACTGGCGAACATGGAACTGCCGGTGCTGCTCGGCCCCGGAATGCGGATGCGGATCGGGTCGACCACCAAGCATTTCACCGCGCTCGCCTATCTGCTCCTGTGCGAGGAGGGGCGCGCCGCGATCGATGATCCGGTCGGCGCGCATATCGGAGAGATCCACGCGGCCAGCCGCGACGTGACGATGCGCCAGCTGATGGGCCACACCAGCGGCATCCGCGATGCGATGGCGGTATCGATGCTCACCAACGGCACCGGCGTGCCGGTCGGCGACGCCGATCTGCTGAGATATTACCAGACGATCGCCGACGTCGATTTCGCCCCCGGCACCAGCTGGAGCTACAACAACGGCGGCTACGTCCTGTTGACGGCCGCCATCGAGCGGATCACCGGCGAGACGCTGGACGACGTGCTGCGGACGCGGATCTTCGAGCCGGTCGGGATGTTCGATACCCGGCTGCGGCGGTGGGATACCGATTTCGTGCCGAACAGCGCCACGCTGCACTTCCGGCGCGCCGACGGGCGCTTCACCCGCGATTATATGGGGTCGGAGATCAGCGGCGCGGGCGGCATCGTCTCGACGATGGACGACATGCTGCGCTGGCTGCGCCACATGGACGCGCCGACCGTCGGCTCGGCCGAAAGCTGGCGGCTGATGCGCGCGCCGCACACGCTGGAGAACGGAAGCTCGACCGGCTATGGGCTGGGTCTGGTGATCGGGCGCTATCGCGGTGTCGAGACGCTGTCGCACGGCGGCGGGGTGATGGCCGGCAACTCCCAGATGATCAAGGTGCCCGCCGCCGGGCTCGACATCTCGATCGCGGTCAATCGCGCCGATGTGAGCGCGGCCGAGCTTGCCAACCGCGTCATCGACGCCTGCGTCGCGGATCTGGCGCCGGTGGTCACCGCGCCGCACCCGCCATGTGACGCGGTGTTCGTCTCGCCGCGGGAGGGGCGGGTGATCGAGCTGGCGACGCACGGCGACATGCAGTTGATGGCGATCGACGGCGCCCCCGGCCTGCCGGTCACCGCAGACGCCGGCGGTAACCTGAACCTGCCCGACATCATGTCGTTCATCCGCCAATCGGCGCGGGTGGAGGGCCACTCGCTCGTCTTCACCGAATTCGGCGCCGAGATCGCGCTCGAGCGGATCGCGACCCAGCCCGACGCGCGGCTCGGCGATCGCGCCGGCAGTTTTGAATCCGCGGCGGTCGGCGCGCGCGCCCGCCTTTCCGAAACGGCAGGCGAGGCGCGGCTGACGATCGCCGGCGCGCACGGGGTCGCCGACTATCGGCTGACGCCGATCAGCGACACCATCTGGAAGGCAAGCGCACTTGGCCCGTTCGGGATGCTCGGTGGCATCGTGACCTTCGCGCCCGATCGCAGCGGCTTCGCGCTGGCCTCGGGGCGGATGAAGGGCCTCCGGTTCGCGCGGAGCAGTGGCCAGGGCGAGATCGCGGCGGCCAGCCGCTGACGGCCGCGCGCGCAGCGGCGTCCGGGCTATAGACCCGCCCGCACCCGAAACCCTGCCAACCCACCTCGATCGCCGCCGGTTGGTTGCGGCCGGTCGGTTCAGGCCCTAGATTGCCGCCCAACCCCTGTCTCACCAAACGGGCGCGAAATTTCCGACGATTCAACGGCCCGTTCGGGTGTAATGGCACCCCTCAGCCGGTCGGGCGCCGGCCCCGGAAAGGATCAACCATGAGCGTGGCCTTCCGCCGCGAAGGCGATGACGAGCACAAGGAGCCCAGGTTCGAGATCCCGATCGCGCCGGGTCCGAATCTGGTCACCGCGCGCGGGCTGGCGCTGATCGCGGCGCGCGTCGCCGAACTCGACCAGGCGATCGCCACCACCGCCGATGACGACGCGCGGGAAGGGCTGCGCCGCGACCAGCGTTACTGGGCGACCCGGCTCGCCACCGCGCGGATCGCGCCGGCGCCCGATGAAGGGGAGGTCGGCATCGGATCGCGCGTCACGTTCGCGCTGGGCGGCGTCACCCGCACGATCGCCATCGTCGGCGGCGACGAAGCCGATCCCGCCGGCGACCGCATCGCCTTCACCGCCCCGCTCGCCCGCGCGATGATGGGCGCGGCGGCGGGCGAGGCGGTCGACTATAACGGCACCGCCGAGGGGATTACCGTGATCGCGGTGGAGGAGGATCGATGAGCGAGCGTTTCGAGCGGCACCGCCAGCCGTGGCGCACCGACGAGGTGCAGAAGCTGCACACCCTGGCGAAGAAGGGCATGGCGCTGAAGGCGATCGCCAAGGCGCTGACCCGCAGCGAGGAATCGGTGAAGGAGCGCGCCAAGCTCGACGGGCTGGCGATCGCCAAGCTGCGCTGATCGTTACTTGCCGAAATTGCCGCGCCGATAGAGCAGGGTGATCGCCACCCGGCGATTGCGCGGGTCGGTGGCGTTGGCCGTGATCATCGGCTCGCGATCGGCAACGCCCTCGATCCGTTCGAAATGGCTTTCCGCGACGCCGGCCGCCGCCAGCCGGCGCCGGGTCGCCTCGGCCCGGCCGGATGACAGCATCCAGTTGTTCATCGCGCGCGGATCGCCATAGCCCAGGCTGTCGGTGTGGCCGCGGATCATGATCGGATTGTCCATGCCGCGAATCGATTCGGCGACCAGCCCGACCAGCTCGGACGCATCGGGCACCAGCGCGGTCGTGCCCAGTGCGAACATCGAATAATCGGCGTCGTCGAGCAGGTCGATGCGCATCCCGTCGCGCGTGGCGATGAAGCGGACGTGCTTGCCCAGCTTGGCCAGCTTGGAATTCTGGATCTTCGATTCGACCTGGCGGCGCAGGCGATCGAAATTCGCCTCGTCCTCGGCAAAGATCGACGCGCGCTTCAGCGATCCGCGGTCGCCCGATCCCTCGCGCGCGCCGCCGGCCGCGCCGACAGGGACGGTCATCGCCTTGGTGCCGGTCTGCGACGCGCGGTTGGGATAACTGTCCTTGTCGGTGATCGACGAGCCGCCGAACAGGCCGTTCGATCCGGCGCTGTTCTGCTTGAATTCAACCAGCGTCGGCGCGAAATAATCGGCGATCGACTTGCGCTGCTTCTCGGTGGTGGCGCCCAGGATCCACAGCAGCAGAAAGAACGCCATCATCGCCGTCACGAAATCGGCATAGGCGACCTTCCACGCGCCGCCGTGGTGCGCGCCATGGCCCTCGACGTAGATTTTCTTGACGATGATCTTGGGCGGCTGGTTCGAGCCGTGCGGCGCGCGGGCGGCGGCCATGAGTTACCGCCCCCGCAGGCCGTCGAACACTTCGCCGAAGCCCGGCTGGTTCTTGTGGGCGATGCCCGAACGCGCGGCCTCGATCACCAGCGGCTGCGGGTGGCCGTGGAGCGATGCGATGATGATCTGCTTGACGACGTGGTAGATCGCCGAATCGGCGTCGATCACCTGCTGGAGCCGGTTGGCGAGCGGTGCGACGATACCATAGGCGAGCAGCACGCCGAGGAAGGTGCCGACCAGCGCCGAGCCGATCATCGCGCCCAGGATCGCGGGCGGCTTGTCGATCGATCCCATCGTCTTGACCACGCCAAGCACCGCCGCGACGATGCCGAGCGCCGGCAGCGCGTCGCCGAGCGAGGTCAACGTGGTCTGCGGCCCCTGCACGTCATGGTGGTGGGTCTTGATCGCGTTGTCCATCACGTCCTCGACCGCGTGGACGTCGAGCGTGCCCGACGAGACCACGACCAGCCGCAGCGTGTCGGCGATCAGGTTGACCAGCGTGTGATCGGCGAGCAGCCGCGGATATTCGGCAAAGACGGCGGAGGACTTGGGGTCTTCGACATGCGGCTCCAGCGCGATCGGGCCGTCGGTCCGCAGCATCTTCATCAGCTTGGAGACGAGGAAGATCGTGTCGAGATAGTCCTGCTTCTTGTACTTCGGGCCCTTCAGCACCTTCATCAGCCCGCCGCCGAGCGCCTTCAGCTCCCGACCCGAATTGCCGATGACCAGCGCGCCAACGGCGGCGCCGCCGATGATCAGCATCTCGTGCGGGATGGCCTCCAGCACGGGGCCGAGCGCGCCCCCGGTGATGGCGAAGCCGCCGAACACCATGCCGAGCAGAATGACGAGACCGATCGCCGGAAACATGAACCGCAAAACCCCCTTGGCGACGATCGCGCACCCGTCAGGGTTAACGACCGCTTTGGGCTATCCTTGACGGCGGGAAGTAGGGATTTGGTAAACGCGCCGCCGAAAAAGGACCGATCAGCGCAGATAATCGAACAGCGACAGCGAACTCAGCCGGGTGAAGCTGGCCTGGGTCGCCTGCAACACCGTCATCGTCTTCTGCAATTCGATGATCGCGGCGGAGATGTCGGTGTCCTCCAGCCCGGATCGGGTTTCCTCGCGCGCGAGCGCGGCGTCGGCCAGCCGCTGCGATTCGAGGTCGAGCCGCGCGCCGCGCGCGCCCACCGATGCGCGGGCGTTGCCGATCGCGTCGAGCGCGGTCTTGATGTCGTCGATCGCGGTGCCGGCGTCGCTGCCGGCGTGGAGCGATGCCGACAGGCCCTGCAGGATCGCGAACATGTCGGTGGTCGATCCGTCGGCGCGCGTCAGGTTGCTGAACACCTCGTCCCCGGTCACCGTCGCGCGCACGCTGGCGCCGTCGCCGATCGGGATCGCGCTGGGGGTGCCGGTGCCGACGTAGCTGATCGTGCCGTCGGGCGCCTGGACATAGGCGGTGTTGCCGCTCGCGCCGCCGAACAGCGGCGCGCCGTTGGTGTCGGGGGTGTTCACCAGCTTGAGCAGATCCTCGATCATCGCGTCCAGCGCGGTGGCGATCGTATTCCTCTGGTCGGCGGGCAGCGTGCCGCTGTTGGCCTGGATCGCCATGTCGCGCGCCTGCTGCAACTGTTCCTCGATGCTCGCCAGCGCCGAATCGGACGCGGTCAACAGCGTGCTGGCCAGGTCGACGTTCTTGGCGTTCTGCGTCGCGTCGGCGCCGGCGCGGCCCAGGCTGGACAACTGGCGATAGGCGACCGCGTCGCTCGACGGCGCGGCCAGCCGCTTCTGCGTCGAAATCTGCGTCTGCAACAGCCCGGCTCGTTCGCCGAGCGTCGTCATCGCACTGTTGGCCTGGCTGTAGAACAGGCTGGTCGAGATGCGCATCGCGGTTGCCTTAGCTGATGTCGAGGATGGACTGGAACGTCTCGCGCGCCACCTGGATGACGCGGCTGGACGCCTGATAGGCCTGCTGAAAGCGGATCAGGTCGACCGCGCTTTCGTCGAGGTCGACGCCGCTGACCGATTCGCGCGCGGCGACCGCGGCGTCGCGGATCGACCCCTGCGCGGCGGCGACGTTCTTGCGCGCAGCAAGCGCGGCGGCGTTGGCGGTGACGGTGTCGCTCAGCCCGCCTTCAAACGCCTGGGCCGTGCGCAGCGCGGCGAGCGCTTCCATGTTGCCGTTGCCGCGCGTGCCCTCGCCGGGCGCGGCGGCGGCGATGCCGCGCGGGTCGGTCAGCGCCAGCGTGATCTCGGTCGGCGGGTTGCCCGCCGCGAAGATCGGCGCGCCGGCGACGCCGTCGAGGTCGCGACCGTCGGCCTGAACCGCGTTGACCCCGGCGACGAATCGCGTGGCAAGATCGTTCAGCGCGTCGCGCGCGTCACTGATCCGCTGCGCGCCCTCGGCGATGCCTGCAAAGGCGCCGCCCTGAACCGGAATCGACGTGGTGGTCGCGTTTCGGTGCATCTGGAACTGGCTGGCGCCGGTGGTCGGATCGGCCTGGAACGTCACCTGGCCCGCCCCGGCGGCGTCGACCAGCACCGGGCCGGCGCTGCCGCCGGCGCGGACGATCGCGCGGTTCTGCTCGTCGAAGGTCACGTTGATGTCGACCAGCGCGCTCATGCTGTCGAGCAGCCGGTCGCGTTCGTCGAGCATCGACATCTGCATCGCCGATCCGTCGTCGGCGCGCGCCAGCCCCTGGTTGATCTGATAGAGCTGGGCGGCGAGGTCGTTCAGGTCGCGGGCGGCGTCGGTGCCGGTCTGGCGCAGGTCGCCGAACGCGGTGTCGAGCGCGCGCCCGGTCGCGGTGAAGGCGTTGGCCAGCGTCGATGCGGTCTCGATCATCACCGCGCGCGGGGCGACCGCGGCGGGATCGGCCGCGACGCTCTGCGCAGCGTTGAAGAAGGCGGTGAGCTGGGCGCCAAGCTGGTTGCCGGTCAGCCCCTGTTCGATCCGGCCCAGCCACACAACGCCCGCTTCGCTGCGTGCCAGGTCGGACCCGGCGGTACGCACTTCGGTGTTGCGGAATTCGTTGGCGGATCGGGTGATCGCCGACGCGATCGATCCGTTGCCCGACAGGCGCAGGCCCTTGGTGCCGGGAATCTCCGCAACCTGGACGGCGCGGCGCGCATAGCCGACCGTGCCCGAATTGGCGATGTTCTCCGACGTGGTGCTGAGCGCGGACTGATAGGTCCGCACGCCGGTGGCGCCGATATAGAGCAGGTCGGTCATGCGACGGGCTCCCCGTCCGCCGGAGCCGATTGGGCGAGCCCTTCGGCGGGCGCCGATCTCGCGAGGAAATCGACCATCGCCTTGCCGATGCCGATCGGCGCGTGCGCCGCCATGCTCTGCGCCAGCTGCGTGTCCTGCATGTCGCGAAACTGTTCGCCGGCCTTGTTGTCGAACAAGCCGTCGGACAGGTGCGCCGCGCGCATCGACTTGAGCATCATGCCCACGAAGATCGCCTCGAACTTCTCGCCCGCCGCTTTCAGATTGTCGTGCGACGCGGTGCGCGACGTGTCGTTGGACACGCCGCCCGCGGTGCTCGCGATCGAGGCCGGGATGCCGGTCACAGCACCACCAGCTCGGCATTGAGCGCGCCTGCTTCCTTCAGCGCCTCGAGGATCGCGACCAGATCGGCCGGCGACGCGCCAATGGCGTTCACCGCCTTGACGATGTCGCTCAGCTTGGGCCCGGGTTCGAGCATGAACATCGGATGCTTCTCCTCCTCGACACCGACGGCGCTCTGGCGCTCCATCGCGGTCTCACCCTTACTAAACGGCAGGGGCTGGCTGATCCTTTGCGTCTCATCGATCCGAACGGTCAGTTTACCATGCGTCACCGCCGCCGGGCTGACCCGGACGGCCGAGTTGATGACGACCGTGCCGGTGCGCGCGTTGACGATCACGCGGGCGGCGGCCTCGGCCGCGCTGACCGGCAGATTCTCGATCGCGCTCATCATCTGGGCGCGGACGCCGCTCCCTTCCGGGGCCTGCACCGTCACCGACACAGCGTCGATCGCCTTGGCGGCGCCCATGCCGAACCGGGTGTTGATCGCGGTCGCGACGTTCTGCGCGGTGGTGAAGTCGGCGCGCGCCAGGTTGAAGGTGAGGGTGGGGGTGGTGGCGAAGCCGGTATCGACCGCGCGCTCGACCGTCGCCCCTTCCGGGATGCGGCCGGACGAGGGGATGTTGACGACGATCTTCGATCCGTCGGCGCCCTCGGCGCCCAGCCCGCCGACCGCGAGGTTGCCCTGCGCCATCGCATAGATCTGGCCGTCCGCGCCCTGAAGCGGCGTCAGCACCAAAGTGCCGCCGCGCAGCGACTTCGCCTTGCCCATCGCCGAAACGGTGATGTCCAGCTTCTGCCCCGGCTTGGCAAAGGCGGGCAGTTCCGCCGTCACGATCACCACCGCCGAATTCTTCAGGCTGGGGTTGACCCCCGCCGGGAGCTGAAGCCCGAAGCGCGACGCGACGCCCTTCATCGACTGGACGGTGTATTCGAGATTGTCGTCACCCGTGCCAGGCAGGCCGACGACGATGCCATAGCCGGTCAGCTGGTTGGTGCGGATGCCCTGAAACGCGCCCAGATCCTTGACGCGGTCGGCGTATGCCGGGGTCGCGACGAGCAGGGCGGCAAAGGCGGCGAGAATGAGGCGGAGCATCTGGAGCATCCTCAAAACGGGCTGACGACCTGGAAGAAGCGGCTGAGCCACCCCTGCCGGCTGGCGCGGGCGACATCGCCCTTGCCGGTGTAGGCGATCTGGGCATCGGCGACCCGGGTCGACAGCACGCGGTTGCTCGCGTCGATGTCGGCCGGGCGCACCATCCCGCGGATCTGGACGAATTCGTCGCCGCGATTGAGCGTGACGGTCTTCTGCCCCTGCACCACCATCGTGCCGTTGGGCAGCACCTGGGATACGGTGACGGTGATCTCGCCCGACAGCGCGTTCGACTGGTCGGCGGTGCCGCTGCCCTTGAAGTTGCGCTTGCCGCTGACCGACGCATCGCTCTCCTTGAACAGCGACAGCGCGCCGGTGCTGGGCGGGGTCAGGCCGAAGCCGCCGCCCGAATCGAGCTTCGATCCCGCCGACTTGGAGGCGGAGGTGCGCTCGACCAGAACGATCGTCACCGGATCGCCGACCGCACGGGCGCGCGCGCCCTCATGCAGCCCGGCATAGCCGCTGGTCGCCTGAAAGATCGCGCCGTTGGCCGGCGGCGGCGCGGGCGCGGGCTGGGGCAGCGTCACCCGATATTCGGGCGGCGGCGCCACGGCCTTTTTCTTGCCGCCGAACACGCCGGCGTCGGCCGCCGCCGGGGACAGCATCGCCGCCGCGCCGGCCAGAAGGACAAGGGTTCGCATCGCCGGTCAGCCTCAGAGGTTCTGGTTGACGTATTTGAGCATGTCGTCGGTCGCCGAGATCATCTTGGAATTGACCTCATAGGCGCGCTGGGTCTCGATCATGTCGACCAGCTCCTCGACGACATTGACGTTCGATCCCTCCAGCATCCCCTGGCGGATCTGGCCGCGACCGTCCTGTCCGGCGATGCCCAGGTTGACCGCGCCCGATGCCGCCGTCTCGATCACATAATTGTCGCCGGTCGCCTGAAGCCCGGCCGAGTTGGGGAAGCTGGCGACTTGGATCTGGCCGATCTGGCTCGGCTCGGTCTGGCCGGGCACGGTCGCGGAGACGGTGCCGTCGGTGCCGATCGCGATCGCGGTTGTGCCTTCCGGAATGGTGATGCCGGGCATCACCTGATAGCCCTCGGACGTCACCAGCAGCCCTTCGGGCGAACGGGTGAAGTTGCCGGCGCGGGTATAGCCGAGCTGGCCGCCGGGAAGCTGGACCTGGAAATAGCCGTCGCCGTCGAGCGCGACGTCGAGCGAATTGCCCGTCGTCTGCATCGATCCCTGGGTGTCGATCCGCGCGGTGCCCTGGATGCGCACGCCGGTGCCCAGGTTGAGCCCGGTGGCGTAGCGCGTCTCCGACGTGCTTGCCGCGCCGGGGGCGGTGACGACCTGATACGCCAGCGTCTCGAACGCCGCGCGGTCCTTCTTGAACGCGGTGGTGTTCACGTTGGCGAGGTTGTTCGAGATCACCCGCATCCGGGTGTCCTGCGCGTCGAGCCCGGTGCGGGCGATGTGGAGTGCGGCCGAAGACATGGTTCAGGTTCCTTTTCAGCCCGGCATCCGCATCAGCGATGCGGAGCTTTCGTCGAGGGTCTTGGCTTCCTTCAGCAGGTTGGCCTGGACCTCATAGCTGCGCTGGTTCTCGATCATGTCGACCAGCGCCTGGGTGAGATTGACGTTCGATCCCTCGAGCGCGCCCGACTGGACCTTCGCCTCGGCATCGTCGGGCAGCACGCCGCCGCCACGCACGTGGAGCAGGTTGTCGAGGCCCTTGACCGTGTCCGATCCTTCCGGGCTGGCCAGCCGGATCCTGTCGATCTGCTGCGGGGCGGCGCCCGGCTCGGCGCCCAGCGGGATGATCGAGAGCGTTCCGTCGTCGGCGATCATCACCTTGTCGGCGGGCGGCACGGTGATGGGCCCCCCCGAGCCCATCACCGGGAAACCGTCGCCGGTTTCCAACACGCCCGTGGCCGCGATCTTCAGATCGCCGCGCCGCGTATA
Source organism: Sphingomonas sp. (assembly GCF_035555815.1). Classification (GTDB taxonomy): domain Bacteria; phylum Pseudomonadota; class Alphaproteobacteria; order Sphingomonadales; family Sphingomonadaceae; genus Sphingomonas. Next base: position 8,405 of record NZ_DATMGG010000192.1, on the reverse strand, counting down.
GGCTTCGCTGCCGTCGGTGGCCTGGACCGCGATCCAGGCGGTGCCGGTGACCGCGATGTCGAGCGGATTGCCCGTCTGCTGGACGGCGCCGCCGGTGCGGTCGGCGTCGGTCACCTCCTCGCCGGTCGGCGCGCGCGATTCGAACGCGGCGCCGCCCTGCTTGAGCATCATCGCCTCGAACGAGACGCGATCGGCGCGAAAGCCGGTGGTCGACGCATTGGCGATGTTGTTGGCGATCGCCGCCTGCGCCGCCATCTGGCCCTTGAGCCCCGACAATGCCGTGTAGACCAGCCGGTCCATCGTTCAGCCTTTCGCCTGCCCGTCCGCGATCACGAACGGATGTTGAAGATGGTCTGCGAAATCTGGCTGGCGGTATCGAGCGCCTTGGAATTCGCCTGGAAATTGCGCTGGGCCGCGATCAGGTTGACCAGCTCCTCGGTGATGTCGACGTTCGACCGCTCGATCGCGCCGGACATCAGCGCGCCGAAACCGTTGACGCCCGGTTCGCCCAGCGTCGGATCGCCCGACAGGCCGGTCGGCGCCCAATAGCTGTTGCCGAGCTGGCGTAGCCCCTGCGGATTGGCGAAATTGGCCAGCACGACCTTGCCCAGCGCCTTGCTGTCGCCGTTGGAGAAGGTGGCGCGGACGATGCCGTCGTCGCCGACGGTCAGCCCCTCCAGCTTGCCGACCGCCGCGCCGTCCTGCGTGCGGCTGGCGACGCTGAACGCCTGGGGAAGCTGGGTGGTGGCGGTGCCGAAATCGAGCGAGATCTGCTGCGGCGTCGACGAGCTGGCCGGGGTGAACTCGCCGAACTGGGTCGCGGTGGTCGGCGCGGTCAGCACGCCGTTGGCGTCGAAGGTCAGGTCGATCGGCGCCGGGTTGGCCGGATCGGTGCCCAGCTGCTGGTCGCCGACGAAGCTGTAGACCTTCCACGCGCTGGTGGCGCCGCTGGTCTCGCGCACGAAATAGTTGGTCAGCGTCATCGCGTTGCCGCCGGCGTCATAGATCGTGGTCTGGGTCGAATTATTGTAGGTCGCCGGGTTGAAGCGATCGAACGCATAGGGGTTCGCCGCGGTGAACACCGGGTTGGACGACGGGATGCCGGCGTTGGCCGACAGGTTGAGCGACAGCGCGACGTTCTCGGTCGCCTGGGGTGTGCCGCTGATCTCCGGCAGGCGCAGGCTGACCGTCGAATCGAGCCCGGTCGCGACCACCGCGCCCGACCCGTCGACCGGATAGACTTGAAGATGGCCGCCGTTGCCGTCGACGACATAGCGATCGGCATCGACCATGAAGCCGCCGTTGCGGGTGAACGACACCTTGTTGGTCTCGAGGTCGGTCTTGACCGCGAAGAAGCCGTCGCCGGAGATCGCCAGCGCGAGCGACGAGTCGTTCTGGATCAGCCCGCCCTGGCCGAACTGCTGGCGGATCGCCTGCACCACGGAGCCGGATCCGATCATCTGGGTCGGATTGACCGCCACGCTCGACGCGATCACGTCGGCGAATTCGGTTCGGCTCTTCTTGAAGCCGTTGGTGCCGACGTTGGCGAGGTTGTGCGAGATGGTCGACATCTCGGTCTGCGAAGATTTGAGGCCGCTCAGCGAAGTGTAGAAGGACATGGGTGCTACTCCTGTGGAATGGGGTGTCGGGGTTCAGTCGGTTCGGGGCGTTCAGCCGATATCGCGCACGGCCGATGCGGGGATCTGGCCGATGCCGGGCAGGGTCAGGATCGGACCGCCGCTCGCGGGCATCGAGACCGAGGCGACCGGCGCCCACACCAGCGTGCGGCTCGGCACGTTGGTGCTGCCGTCGCGCGCGCTGGCGGTGATGGTGAACGGGCCGCCGCCGGCCTCCTCGCCGCTGTCGGTGGTGCCGTCCCAGTCGAAGTTGACGATACCCTTCGACTGTTTGCCGAGGTCGACCGATTTCAGGATGTTGCCGCTGGCATCGGCGATGGTCAGCGCGACGTTGCTCGCGTCCTTGTCGATCTCGATCTGGCCGGCGAACCCGCCCGATGTGCGCGGATAGGCGACCGATCCCTCGGTCAGCACGGTCTTGCCGACATAGCTCATCGCGTCGCTGGCCGATGTCGCGCCCAGCTTCTCGGCGATCGCCTTCAGCGTGGTCGACATCTCGGTGATGCCCGACAAGCTGGAGAATTGCGCCATCTGCGCGACCATCTGGGTGTTGTCGACCGGCTCGAACGGGTCCTGGTTCTGCATCTGTGCGGTCAGCAGCTTGATGAAGTCGCCCTGGTCGAGCGTCTGGTTGGCCGCCGACGCCGGCTGGATCGTCGTGCCGTTGTTGGTGCGGCCGATGCCCAGCGCGTCGAGCGCGGAATCGAAGGAGGTGGAGGTAGCCATGATCAGCGTCCGAGCTTGAGGGTGTCGACGATCAGCGACTTGGCGGTCTGCATCACCTCGACGTTGTTCTGGTAGGTGCGCGCGCTCTCGAGCATGTCGACCAGCTCGCGCGTTTCATCGACGGCGTTTTCGAACACGTTGCCGTCCTTGTCGGCCATCGGATTGCCGGGGTCGTAGCGCTTGGTCGGCTCCTCGCCGGCGGTGACGACCCGCTCGACATTGACCGTCGCCATGCCCGACGCCTGGTCGAACTGGGTACGGAACACCGGCTTCATCGTGCGATAGGCGGCGTCCGCCGTGGTCGCGACGCCGCCGGCGTTGGCGAGGTTCGACGCGGTGGTGTTCATCCGCACCAGCTGCGCGCTCATCGCGCGGCCGGCGACCTGGAAAATGCTCATCGGGTTGTCGGCCATGCTCATTCGCCCTTCAGCGCGCGGGTGATCGTGCCGATGCGACCGTTCAGGAACGACAGCGTCGTCTGATAGGCGACGGCGTTCTCGGCAAAGGCGGTCTGCTCGGTGGCCAGCTCGACGGTGTTGCCGTCCATGCTCATCTGCAGCGGGATGCGGTATTTGGTCGCGCCGGCGATGCCGCTGTCGACCGATCCGGTTTCCGCCGATCGCAGCGCGGTGGCGAAGTCGATGTCCTTCGCCTTGTAGCCCGGCGTGGAGGCGTTGGCGATATTCGACGCAAGCACGCCCATGCGCTGCGAACGCACTGCCAGTGCCGCGCCGTGCACGCCGAACAGGGTATCATTGCTCATGTCGTCGGTCTCCCGCGTCAATTCGAAGGGGTGTTCTGCAATGGCCGTGCCAAATCGGCCGGGGCGCCCGAATTGCCGGCACCGGCCAGGCAAAGCGGCAAGGATTTGCCGGCGGCGGCAACCGACTGCCGCGCCGAACGCGTCTTTGCGGGCCCTGCCCCCGGAAAGAAAACTGGCACCCCCCTTGCAGAGCGCCGGGGCGATGACCCTGTCCGCTCTCCCCACGCTCGGCGCTTTCGCCGATCCCGTCGCCCTCGCCATCGTCGGCGGCGGCACGCTCGCCGCGCTGGTGCTGCGCACGCCGGCCCGCGATCTGCTGCGCGGGATCGTGGCGCTGCGCACGCTCGCTCGGCGATCGTTCACCGCCGACGCGCTGCTGGCGCAGATCGACGCCTTTTCGCGCATCTCGGCACGCCACGGCGTCGTCCAGCTCGATCGATCGGTGATCGCCGATCCCGACGTCGCCACCGCGATCGGCCGCATCGTCGACGGCGCGGGGGGCGACGACGTCACCGCGCTGCTCGACCAGCGTCGCCTCGCGCGCGCCGAACGCCACCGCGCGGCGATCGACCTGTGGTCGGCGGCGGCGGAAATCTTTCCGGCGATGGGCATGGTCGGCACGCTGATCGGGCTGGTCCGCATGTTCGTGGCCATGACCGATCCCGCCACCATCGGCGCGTCGATGGCGGTGGCGGTGCTGGCGACACTCTATGGTGCGCTCGCCGCCAATCTGATCGCGATGCCGATCGCGGCGCGGCTCAGGCGCGCGGCGCGCGCCGAACTGGTCGAGCGCGCGCGGCTGGTCCGGCCACTGGCGGCGCTGGCCGATCGTGAGCGCCCGCGCGCGCGGGCGGTGGCGGCATGACCAGCGCCGCCTTTGACGACGATGTCTTCAACGACGGCGCGCGCCGGCCGATCTGGCTGGTCACGCTGGCCGATCTGATGCTGCTGCTGGTCGGCTTCTTCGTCTTTCTCCAGGCCAATCAGGCGCTTGACGGCCGCGCCATCGCCGACGGGCTGCGTGAGGGTTTCGGCGCCGCGACGGCCGAGCCCATGGCGGTGGACAGCGGCGCGATCGGCGGCTTCGCACCCGGATCGGCGGCTCTGCCCGCCAGCGACGCCCTGGCCTGGGCCCGCGACGCCGCGCGCGATCCGCGCACCATCGTCCGGGTGATCGGCGGCACCGACGGCACTCCGGCCGATGTCGACCCCGCCACCGGCAGCGCCGCCATCCTGGCCGCCGATCGCGCCCGCGCCGCCGCCGCGCTGCTGATCCGCGCGGTGCCGGCCGATCGCCTCGCCATCGAAACCCGCCCCGGCGCCGGCCGCGCCGTCCAGCTCCAGATCGGTTTCGCAGGAGACCCGAAATGATCCGCCCGTTGCTTTTCGCCCTCGCGCTTGCCCCGGTGTCGGCGGGTGGACCCGCCGCCGCGCAGCAGCTCCATTTCCAGGATACCGCCGCGATCGATGTCGCGGTCTCGGCCTTCACCGGCCATGCGATCGGGGAGGAGGGGGGCGCGCGCACCGCCGTCGACAAGCGGCTGAAGCTCGCCGCCTGCCCGTTGCCCCAGCTCGACTGGCGCGGCAGCTATCAGGATGCGGTGGTGGTGCGCTGTGACGCGCCGGCGTGGCGCATCTATGTGCCGATCCACACGCCGCCGCGCCCCGCGCCAGTCGCGGCGGTCGCCGCGCCGGTGCCGGTCGCGGCGGCCAAGGCCGAACCGGTGATCCGGCGCGGCGACGCGGTGACGGTGGAGGTCGGCGCCGCCGGCTTCTCGATCAGCCGCGACGGGGTGGCGATGGGCGATGCCCCCGCCGGCGGCCGCATCGCGATCAGGATCGATCCGGCCAAGCCGCCGGTGCAGGCTGTCGCGGTCGAGCCCGGCCGCGCGACGCTGCCCGGCTGGGCACAATAAAAAATGCTTAAACTTGTCGCCGCCCGGCCGTTATTCGGTCTGAAGAGGTTTTTCGAGGACGAAAGCCATGGTGGATCCGGTCGGGCCAAAGCCCAGCGCGACGATCGCTCAGCGCATTCAGCCGGTGGCGCCGAGCGCGCCGGTCGCTGCGCCGCAGACGCTGGTGCGCGGCGATGCCGTGCGCGCCGATCCATCGACGCTCAAGGCGCTGGCCGCGCCGCTGGTCGCGACGCCACCGGTCGATGCCGAACGCGTCACCAAGATCCGCAAGGCGATCCAGGACGGCAATTTCCCGCTGCTGCCGGCGACCGTCGCCGATCGGCTGCTCGCGCTCAAGATGCAGTGGTCGCCGGGGGGAGGCGATCGTGAGCCGTCGTGATGCGCTGATCGGCGTGATCGAGGCGCTCCATGCGGAGATCGCCGCGCTCAAGGCCAACGACCTCGCCGCGCTCGAGGCCGCGACCAGCGCCAAGCTGCGCGGGATCGACGCGGTCGCCGCGACGCCGGAGCCGCCCAGCGCGGAGATTGACGAGCTGGCGCGCGAGGCGCACCGGCTGAACGAGACCTGCCGGGTCTATGTCAACCTGATGGCGGCAAATGTTCGCCGCCGGCTGCAGGTTCTTGCCGGTTCGCCGGCGCAATCCTATCGCCCGCACGGCGCGGCGGCGCTGGCCTAGTTTGATCCGCTGACGCGGATGTGCGGTACCGGCTCGCTCCCCCACCCGATCACCGACTCAGTGTATCTTATGGGTGGCCGGGTGGGGGAGCGGGCCGGCACCGCACCGGATTCAAGTCCGCGGAATCCGGTATTATAACACCGCATTAACCAATATTGGCACGTTCCTTGCTGAAAGTCCCGTCACCATGGGACTTCAGGCAAGAGCGCGATGACCATTCCTTCGATCCAGCGCCTCAGTGGCGTTCACGGCGCGATCGCGCTGGCGAGCGAGCGCACCGGCATCGATTTCAACTATCTGCTCGGGCAGGCTCAGGTTGAGAGCGGGCTGCGCACCGATGCGCGCGCCGGTACGTCCAGCGCGACGGGTCTCTATCAGTTCATCGAGCAGAGCTGGCTCGGCGTGGTCAAGCAGCATGGCGCCGAACATGGCCTCGGCTGGGCGGCGGACAGCATCAAGCAGACCGCCGGCGGCCGCTATGTCGTCGGCGATCCGGCGCTGCGCAGCCAGATCCTCGGCCTGCGCAGCAACGCCACCGCCGCGTCGCTGATGGCGGCGGAACATGCCAGCGACAACAAGGCCGCGCTTGAGGCGCGCCTCGATCGCCCGGCCACCGGCACCGACCTCTATATGGCGCATTTCCTTGGACTGGGCGGGGCGAAGAAATTCCTGTCGGCGATGGACGCAAATTCCGGCCGCAGCGCCGCCTCGCTGTTTCCCGCCGCCGCGCGCGCCAATCACAATGTCTTCTACGCCAACGACGGCAGCCCGCGTTCGCTGGGCGAGGTCTACCAGCGTTTCGCCGCCAAGCTCGATAAGGGCGCGGCGGCGGGCGGCGGCACCGGCCTCGCCTCGGACGCGCTCGATCCGTCCGGCAACGGCACCGCTATCGGCGCCGACCCCGACGTCGAGGTCGTGCTCGGTACCGAGGCGCAGGGCGGCGACCGCCAGTGGCTCGCCAGCACGCTCGCCCAGATCAACGCCGCGAAACCGACCAGCGCCGCCGCGCTGCTGCGCCCCAATCCGGAGAATGCCCGCTTGGCCTATCTGATGCTCGCACGGCTCGGCGGTTAACCGATGGCCACGCTTCCGTTCCTGCCCGGCCGCGTCGCGCCGATGGCCAAGAGCTTCGCGTTGCCCGTGGCGATGCTGACGCTGGTCGCGCTGATGGTGGTGCCGATCCCGGCGGCGCTGCTCGACGTGTTCTTCGTCGCCAACATCGCGATCAGCCTGGCGGTGCTGATGGTCTCGCTCAACGCGCAGAAGCCATTGGACTTCTCCGCCTTTCCGACGGTGCTGCTGTTCGCCACGCTGTTCCGCCTCGGCCTCAACGTCGCCTCCACCCGCGTGGTGCTGGTGCATGGGCATGAGGGGGAGGCGGCGGCCGGCCACGTCATCGAGGCGTTCGGCACCTTCCTGATCGGCGGCGACTATGTCGTCGGCCTGTTCGTCTTCGCGATCCTGATCATCATCAACCTGATGGTGGTGACCAAGGGCGCGGGGCGCGTCTCCGAAGTCTCCGCGCGCTTCACCCTCGATGCGCTGCCCGGCAAGCAGATGGCGATCGACGCCGATCTCAACGCCGGCCTGATCACCCCTGACGAGGCGCGCGCGCGCCGCGTCGAGGTGGCGACCGAGGCCGATTTCTACGGATCGATGGACGGTTCGTCGAAGTTCGTGAAGGGCGACGCGATGGCCGGGCTGTTGATCCTCGCGGTCAACATCGTCGGCGGTCTGATCCTCGGCACCGTCAGCCACGGCCTGACGGTCAAGGACGCCGCGCAGACCTATATCCTGCTCGCGATCGGCGACGCGCTGGTCGCGCAGCTGCCGTCGCTGATGCTGTCGATCGCCGCCGCCGCGATCGTCACCCGAGTCACCTCGTCCGACGATCTCGCCGGCCAGATCGGCGGCCAGTTCGCCAGCCACAAGACCTGGACCCCGGTCGCCGCGATCCTCGCCATCCTCGGCGTCCTCCCCGGTATGCCGCATTTCGTGATCCTGCCCGCCGCGGCGATCGCCGGCTTTGCCGCGTGGCGGCTGCGTCAGGCGGCATTGCGCCCCGCGCCGGCCCCGCCGCAGCCGGCGGCCGAGCCGCAGGACCTGTCGAAGATCGGCTGGGACGAAGTGACCGACAGCATGCAGGTGATGCTCGACATCGGCTATGGCCTCGTGCCGCTGGTCGACGAGCGCAAGGGCAGCCCGCTGATGGGCCGCATCACCGGCGTGCGCCGCCAATTGTCCAAGGAACTCGGCTTCGTCGTGCCGCAGGTGCGGGTGCGCGACGACATCAACCTGGCGCCCTATACCTATCGCATCGTCATCGGCGGCGTGGTCGTCGGCGAGGATCAGGTGTCGCCCGACGAGATGCTCGCGCTCGATACCGGGCAGGCGGTCGGGTCGATGCCGGGCAAGCCGGTCAAGGACCCGACCTTCGGCCTCGACGCGGTGTGGATTTCGTCGGCCGACGCCGATGCCGCGACTGGTGCGGGCTATCTGGTGGTCGATCCCGGCACGGTGATCGCCACCCACCTCAACCAGAATCTGCTCGCCCACGCCTCCGAGCTGCTCGGCCCGGACGAGGTCCAGTCGCTGCTCGACGGGCTGAAGGAGCGCGCCGCCGCGCTGGTCGCGGCGCTGTGCCCGCAGCCGGTGCCGCTGACCACGCTGACCCAGGTGCTGCGCG
>NZ_DATMGG010000191.1:0-8890 GCF_035555815.1 Sphingomonas sp. | reverse complement strand
GCATGGCTGAAGGCGCATTATCCGCATGAATTCTTCGCCGCGTCGATGTGCTTCGACATGGCGCAGACCGACAAGCTGGCGATCTTTGCCGACGACATGAAGCGGCTGGGCGTCGCCTGCCAGCCGCCCGACGTCAACGCCAGCGAGGCCGAGTTCAGCGTCGAGGAAGTGGCCGAGGGGCTGGCGGTCCGCTACGGCCTCGCCGCGCTGAAGGGCGTCGGCGAGCGGGCGATGGAATTGCTGGTCGCGGAACGGATGGCACGCGGCGACTTCGCGTCGCTCGACGATCTCGCGCGCCGGGTCGATCCGCGCCTGCTCAACAAGCGGCAGGTGGAGACGCTGGCCGGGGCGGGCGCGTTCGATTCGATCGACCCCGACCGCGCGGCGATCCACGCCGGGGCGGAAACGATCCTGGCGGTGGCGGCACAGACGCATCAGAACCGCGCGAGCGGGCAGGGCGGCCTGTTCGGTGAGGGGGACGGCGGCATGGTCGCGGTCCAGCTCCCCGCCGGCGCGCGCTGGACGCTGGCGCAGCGGATCAATGCCGAAAAGGATGCGTTCGGCTTTTTCTTCTCCGCCCATCCGCTCGACCGCTATCGCCATCTCGCGGCGGCGCAGGGCGCGCGGACGATCGTCGGGCTGGGCGAGATCGAGATAGCCGAGGGCGCGCGCACCGCCGCCACCGTCGGTGCGCTGGTCGAGGATGCGCGCTGGCGCACGTCGGCGCGCGGGCGGCGCTATCTGATGGCGACGCTGTCCGATGCGACGGGGCAGGTGCCGGTCACCTGTTTCGATGAGGGACCGTGCAAGGATCTGGAGGAGGCGGCGCGGAACGGCGGCTGCGGGCTGGTATCGGTCGAGCTGGACCGGCGCGCGGGGGAGGACAGCGCCCGCGTCACCGTCCGCTCGATCCGGCCGTTCGAGGCGCTGGCCAGCCAGGCGCGGATGATCCTGCGCCTGCGGATCGATACGCCCGAGGCGATGGGGACGCTGGCCGGGCTGCTGGACGTGCGCGGCGGGCAATGCGCGGTGGTGATCACCTGCACCGCGCCCGGCGGCGACGCGCAGGTGCAACTCGGCGAGGATTTCCTGGCCGACGAGGAGCTGGCCGCGCGCATCCGGCTGCTTCCGGGCGTTGCCCAGGCGGTGCTGGAAAGCCGGGAACTGCGCCTGGTCGCGGGATAATCGCCAGATTCGCATTTCCGGTATGTTTCCGCCGGACAACGCCTCTGGACCTTACGCCGCGCGCCGATACATATCGTGTGTCGTGAACACGGAAGAAACAGGCGAGTGATGCTGGGACAGATGCAAGACTATGAGCTGCGCGTGACGCACCTGCTCGACCACGCCGCCCGCGAACATGGCAGTCGGGAGATCGTCACCCGCTGGGCCGACGGCAGCGAGAGTCGGACGAGCTGGGCCGGGGTGGCGCACGATTCGCGACGGCTGGCGCAGGCGCTCGAACGGCTTGGGCTGCGGCCGGGCGACCGGGTCGGCACGCTGGCGATGAATCACGCCCATCATCTGGTCGCCTGGTATGGCACGATGGGGATGGGCGGGGTCGCGCACACCATCAATCCGCGGCTGTTCGACGATCAGCTCGCCTATATCGCCAATCATGCGGGCGACCGCGTGCTGCTGTACGACAAGGCGTTCCAGCCGATCGTCGACCGGCTCAAGGCGCAGTGGACGACGATCGAGCATTATGTGGTGATGGACGGCGACGGGCCGGACAGCCTGCGCGCGCTGATCGATGTCGAGGACGGCGACTATGCGTGGCATGAAGGATCGGAACGCGACGCCTGTCTGATGTGCTACACCAGCGGCACCACCGGCAATCCCAAGGGCGTCCTCTATTCGCATCGTTCGACCGTGATCCACGCGATCACCGAGCTTCAGCCCGCCGAGTTCGACCTGTCGGCGCAAGCGGTGGCGCTGCCGGTGGTGCCGATGTTCCACGCGGTCGGCTGGGGCCTGCCGTTCGCGATGGCGGCGGTCGGCGGCAAGTTCGTGTTCTCGGCGGTCAATGACGCCAAGGTCCTCTGCGCGCTGATGAACCGTGAGAAGGTGACCCACTCGGCCGGAGTGCCGACGGTGTGGTTCGCGATGTTCCAGCATATGGACGAGACCGGGGAGGAGCCGCGCCACCTCAAGATCGTCACCATCGGCGGATCGGCGGCGCCGCGTGCGATGGTCGAGCGGATCATGCGGATGGGCGTCCGCGTCAATCACGCCTGGGGCATGACCGAGACGTCGCCGATCGGCACGATGGGCGCGCCGTCGTGGGACTGGGACGAATTGAGCTTCGAGCAACAGGTCGATCAGGTGGTCAAGCAGGGGCGCGCACCGTTCGGCGTCGAACTGCGCGTGGTCGATGACGAGGGCGCTTTGCTGCCGCGCGACGGGGTCAGCTCGGGGCGGCTCCAGATTCGGGGGCCATGGATCGTCAAACGCTATTACGGGAGCGACGAGGACGCGCTGACCGCCGACGGATGGTTCGACACCGGCGACGTCGCGGTGATCCATCCCGACAACGTCATGCAGATTACCGACCGCGCCAAGGACGTGATCAAGTCGGGCGGCGAATGGATCAGCTCGGTCGATCTGGAGAATGCCGCGGTCGGCTGTCCCGGCGTGGCGGAGGCGGCGGCGATCGGCGTGTTTCACCCGAAATGGGACGAGCGCCCGATCCTGCTGGTGGTGCGCAAGCCCGGCAGCGCGGTGACGGCGGAGGAGGTACAGGCGCATCTGGCCAAGCACGTCGCCAAATGGTGGCTGCCCGATGAGATCCACTTCGTCGACGACCTGCCGCACACCGCGACCGGCAAACTGCTCAAGACCGCGATCCGCGAACAATATAAGGACTTCAGGCTGGCGGCGGCGTGAGGGCGGGCGCCGTGATCGGCGAGCCGCCTGAACCGGTCCACACCGCGTGCGCGATTTTCATGCGCGGCGGCAGGGTGCTCCTGGCCAGACGCGCCGGGCACAAGGCGAGTTATCCGAACTGCTGGGATTTTGTCGGCGGGCACCTGGAATCCGGCGAAACGCCCGAACAGGGCCTTGCCCGCGAATCGATGGAGGAGGTCGGGCTGCTCCCACATCAGCCACGGCCCGTCGGCCTGATCCATGACGAGAGGATGGGCGCGATCTATCACATGTTCGTGATCGATCGCTGGGCGGGGGGAGAGCCGTCGCTCGTGGGCGAGGAGCATACCGAGCTTCGCTGGTTTCCCATCGCGCAGGCCGTCGAACTGCCCGGACTTGCGCTGGCGCAGTATCGCGATCTGCTGCGCACCCTGCCATCCGGGCCGGACCAGGCGCGGCGGCGACGGGGCGTGGGGTCTTTGGCTAGAACAACTCCCCCTGATCTCCCGCCGGCGGCCTGAACAGTTCCGTCCGCAGCGGCTTGCGCTCGCGAGTCAGCCCATGTTTGCGGCAGGCGATGTGGAATCGGGTGCGCAACAGCTCCGCCCACGGCCCGCTGCCGCGCATCCGTGATCCGAAATTCGGGTCGTTGCGCTTTCCGTCGCGCAGCGACCGGATCGTCGCCATCACCTTGCCCTTGCGATCGGGGAAATGCGCGTCGAGCCATGCCTCGAACAGCGGCGCGACCTCATGCGGCAGCCGCACAGGGATGAACCCCGCGCCATAGGCGCCCGCTTGCGCCGCACGTTCGATCAGATGCTCGATCTCATGGTCGGTGATCGCCGGGATCACGGGCGCGATCGATACGACGGTCGGCACGCCCGCCGCCGCCAGCTTCGCCACCGCCGCCAGCCGCCGTTCGGGATGCGGCGCGCGCGGCTCGACGGTCCGCGCCACCTTTGGGTCGAGCGACGTCACCGAAACCATCACCGCCGCCAGTCCCCTCGCCGCCATCGGGGCCAGCAGGTCGAGGTCGCGCACCACCCGGTCGGACTTGGTGGTGATGGTGATCGGGTGATCGCACGCCGCCAACACCTCGATACAGCCGCGGGTGATGCGCCAGTCGCTCTCGATCGGTTGATAGGGATCGGTGTTGGTGCCAAATGCGATCGGCCGACAGACATAGCCGCGCTTCCCCAGTTCGGCGCGGAGCAGCGCGGGCGCGTCGGGTTTGGCGAACAAACGGCTTTCGAAATCGAGCCCCGGCGACAGATCGTGATAGGCGTGGGTGGGCCGGGCAAAGCAATAGATGCAGCCATGCTCGCAGCCGCGATAGGGGTTGATCGAGCGATCGAAAGGGACGTCGGGGGACTGGTTGCGCGTGATGATGGTGCGCGGGTGTTCGACGGTCACCGTGGTCCGCAGCCGTGGCGGTTCGCCGTCGATGCCCTCGCGATCGTCCAGCCAGTCGCCGTCGGCCTCGCGCTGGGGCAGGTTGAAGCGCATGCTTTCGCTGTTGTGAGTGGCGCCGCGCACCGGCCTCGCCTTTGCCATTGCGCGGCAATATGGCGGATGTTAGAACGAAGCAAGAACAAAGGAGTGGGTGATGGCGCGTCTGAACTATGTTGAACTGCCGGCGCGCGACGTCGGGGGGTGCAAGTTGTTCTACAGCCGGGTGTTCGGTTGGAGTTTCACCGATTTCGGGCCGGATTATGCCGCGACGACCACCGGGGACGTCGATGTCGGCATCAATGGCGATGCGGAGCAGGCGACCGCGCAACTGCTGCCGGTGATCCAGGTCGACGATCTGGAGGCGACGCTGGCCGATGTCACCGCGGCGGGCGGCGTGGTGACCTTGCCGATCTTCGCCTTTCCCGGCGGCAGGCGTTTTCATTTCCGCGATCCGCAGGGGCATGAGCTGGCGGCGATGGTGCCCGACGAATAGCGTTGCGCGCGGGAGCGCTCCGGTGCTTAGCTGGGGCCCTTGATCCAGGTTGGGGGCGGATATGCGGATGAAGGCGTGGATGGTCGCGGCGGTGGCGCTGGCGGGGGCGAGCGGACCGGCGACGGCGGCGGAGCAGGAGAAATATCTCGACCTGTCGAACCCGGAGGTGGTCGCGAGCGCGATCCGCACGGCAGGCTACAAGGCCGAACTCAAGACCAACAGCAAGGGCGAGCCGCTGATCGCCAGCTCGACCAACGGGTCGGATTTCACCGTCGAATTCTACGGCTGCAACGAGGCTAGGAAGGGTTGTGGGTCGTTCCAATTCTATGCGTGGTACAAGAAGGACCCGTTCTACACGCTGGAAATGATCAACGAATGGAACGCCAAGAAGCGATTCCTGAAGGTCGCGATCGACGGCGACGGCGATCTGGCGCAGTCGATGGATTTCACCTCCGTCGGTCGGGTCAACCAAACGGCGTTCGCCGACATGCTCGACTGGTACACGGTGATGGACGGCGAACTCGGCAAGTTCCTGAGCGAAAAGCGCACGGCGGCGGGCAAGCCGGCGTCCTGATCGGCGTCGGCCCCCTTGCGCGGGTGCTGCGTCAGCCCTCGTGCAGGCGCGGCATCAGCTCGACGAAGTTGCACGGGCGGTGGCGGCTGTCGAGCTGGCTGGCGAGAATGCCGTCCCAGCCATCCCTGACCGCCCCGGTCGATCCGGGCAGCGCGAAGATATAGGTGCCGCGCGCGACGCAGGCGCAGGCGCGCGACTGGATCGTCGATGTGCCGATCGTGGCATAGCTCAGCCAGCGGAACAGCTCGCCGAAGCCGGGGATCGGCTTGTCCTGTACCGCTGCCAGCGCCTCCGGCGTGACGTCGCGGCCGGTGACGCCGGTTCCGCCGGTGGTGATGACGCAGTCGATCGAGGGATCGTTGATCCAGACGCGAAGCTTGCCGGTGATCGCCGCGACATCGTCGGGCAGCAGCGCGCGGTCGGCCAGTTCATGCCCGGCCGCGGTCAGCCGCGCCACCAGTGTGTCGCCCGACGTATCGGTATCGGCCGTGCGGCTGTCGGAAACCGTCAGCACCGCGATCCGGACCGGCCGGAACGCGACGCTCTCGTCAATTGGCACGTTTCAGCGCGGCGATCGCGTCGGAATAGCTGACCGGGGCGGACGGCGTCGGCACCGAACCGGCCGGGCGCGGCTGGACCCGCACCGCGCTGGCGCCGTTCATGCCGGGGAATTTCGGCCACAGGCCGCGTGCCAACGCCGCCCGGCTGGCCGATTCCTTGCCGGCCTGCCCCTCATACATCCAATAGTTGCGCAGCACCGTCAGCACATAGCCGCGCGTCTCCCAATAGGGGATCGATTCGATGTAGAGCAGCGGGTCGCTGCCGTCCTTCATCTGGCTATTCCACACGCTCACCGGCAGCGGGCCGGCGTTATAGGCGGCGATCACCTTGGGCAGCAGCCCGCCGGTTGACGGCTGGTCGCGCAGTTGCTCGAGATAGCTTTGCCCGACCTCCATGTTGGTCGACGGCTTGGTCAGCGAGGCGCGGTCGAGCTTGGCCAGCCCCTTGGCGCGGGCGATGTCGGTGGCGGCGGCGGGCATGATCTGCATCAGGCCATAGGCGCCGGCCGGGCTGACCACGCCGATGCGGAACCGCGATTCCTGGAGGGTGTGGGCATAGACCAGCGCCTTGTCGACGCGCCAGCCGCCGTCGGGCGTCCAATTGGGCATCGGATAGCGCGAAGCCATCGCCGGCTGCGCGCCGACCGGGCCGTTGTGCGACATCCACAATTGCGTCTCGGGCAGGTTGAGCCGCCCGGCAAGGCGGGTCAGCGCGCCATATTCGCCGGGAACCCCGATCCGCGCCTGCTGGCGGATCACCTTGTCGGCCAGTTCGCCCTCACCGATTTCGGCCAGCGCGGCGGCGACGTGGACGTTGGGGCGGCGTTCGAGCAGCTGCCAGTCCTCCGCGCGGGTCTGTTCGCCCGACGCGGCTAGCGGGGTCGAAATGCCAAGCGATTCGCGCGCGAGCTGGCCGTAGAAGGTCTCGCCATATTGGGCGGCGTTCTGCAGCCTGGCCTGGACCAGATCAGGGCGCCCGGCGGCCATGTCGGCGCGCGAGGCCCAGAAGAAGCCGGCAGCGCGCAGATCGGTGTCGGCGGCGCGCTGGGCGACGCTGGCGAAGGCGGCGGCGGCGGCGGCGAAATCGCGGCTGCGCCATGCCGACAGGCCGGCGACCCAGTCCGCCTGCGACGCCCATTCGCCGGTGCCGCCCTGCGCCAGCGCGGCGACGCGACGCGCGGAGACGTCGTCGTTGGAGACGTAATAGATCCACGCCACCTTCTGGCGCCATTCGGTCAGCGCCTCCGGGGTGAGATCGTTGACCTTGGCCTCGACCAGCGCCTCGGCATCGGCGCCGCGATCGGCCTTGATCATCGGCTGCACCGTCCGCGCCAGCTCGGCGGCGGCGGCATCGCTGCGCGCGGTGGTCTTGGCGCGGCGGCGGTTGGGCGCGCCGTCATACCACACCAGCGTCTGCGCGGCGGGAATGACGGGAAGCGCGGTGGCGCCGCGACTTTCGGCGAGGCGCGCGAGCTGCGCGGCCTGCGGCAGTTCGGGCGCATCGGAAATCAGCTGGGTCAGCGCAGCGACATCGATGCGCGGTGATCCCTTGGCGGTGTAGAGTTCGGCGCGGGCGAAGGCGTGGAGCGGGCCGGGCTTCATCGCGTCGAGCTGGATCTGCGCGTCGGACCAGCGGCTGGCGCGGATCGCGGCGAACACCGCGCGATAGGCGGCGCGCTGATCGGCGTCGAGCTGATCGGGCACCCCGTCGCCGCGCGGCGCGGCCGATGCGGAGGAAAATCGCTGGTCAGCCGCATCGGCGGCATGGGCCGCGATCGGGGCAGCGAACGGCAGTGCCACGGCGGCCACGGCAAGCAGGAAAGTGGAGCGCATCAGCGCAAGCCCCCCATCAACAATTGCAAATCCTTCCAGGCGTCGCCCTTCCGCGACGGCCGTTCCAGGAGAAAACGCGGGTGCCAGCTCGCGACCGCTTCGACAGTGACCACTTCAAGGTTAATCCTGTGCAAACTTCCACGGGCCTTGACGCTATCCACCCCAATCAACGCACGACTCACCGACTTTCCAAGCAAAAGCAGCCGCTTGGGCGCGGCCAGCGCGATGTGGTGACGCAGCAGCGTGGTCAGCTCCGCCTCGCTCTCGGAGGGCAGGATGCCGCCGATCGGACGCGCGATGGCCAGTGCCGCCAGATGGATACTCGCGCGGTCGCGGCCGATCGCGCCCAGGATCCGGTCGAACAGCACGCCCGCCGCTCCGCCCATCAGGCCGTCGCCTTCCGGGCAATCGACCACAATCATCAGATCGCTGGCCGGATCGCCCTCCGCCGCGAGAAGCGGGGCGCCCCAACTGGCCTCGGGCGCATCCGGGCCGGTGCGCCAGGCGGCGAAGGCGTCGAGCGTGGCGGGCAGCGGTGGCGCCGGCGCGACGTCCGCCACCTTGGCCGCGCCGGCGCGGGCGGCGTCGGCGGGCCCGGTTGCCGCCGGCCCGTTCGCCGGTGTGCGCCAGTCGCGTGGCTGGTCGGCGACGAGCGTGTCGACGCCCGCGTCGCGCCACCAGTCGAGCGCGCTTTCCGCCAGTTGTCGCCAATCGTGATGCTGATCCGCCCCCATCGCGGCCACTAGAGTCCTGCCTTGACGTGGCGGTCAATCTGCCCGAACCGGATCGCGGATGAGACGTTGCCCGGGCACGACGACAGGGGGTCGGTGCGCTGTCCCGGCGGGAGATGACGATGGCTGAACGCGAGTCGATGCCCTATGACGTGGTGATCGTCGGTGCCGGCCCGGCGGGATTGTCGGCGGCGATACGGCTGAAGCAGCGCGCGAACGAGGCCGGCGCCGAACTGAGCGTGTGCGTGCTCGAAAAGGGCTCGGAAGTCGGCGCGCACATTCTGTCCGGCGCGGTGATCGATCCCAAGGGGCTGGACGAACTGATCCCCGACTGGCGCGATCGGGGCTGCCCGCTGGCCGAGGTGCCGGTGACCGACAATCA
>NZ_DATMGG010000190.1:0-15705 GCF_035555815.1 Sphingomonas sp. | reverse complement strand
CGCGCCGATCCACTCGTCGCGGCTGAGCGCGGCCAGCCGCCGCATCAGATTCTCCAGCTCACGCACGTTGCCCGGCCAGTCATGCCCCTCCAGCGCGACGATGCCCTCGGCGCCGATCTGCTTGCGCGGCAATCCGTCCTCGGCCGCCCGATCGAGGAAATGGCGCGCGAGCAGCGCGACGTCCTGCCGCCGTTCGCGCAGCGACGGCAGCGTCACCGGCACCACGTTGAGCCGGTAATACAGGTCCTCTCGGAATCCGCCCGCGCTCACCAGCGCCGCCAGGTCGCGATTGGTCGCGGCGACGATCCGCACGTCCGCCTTGATCGTGCGCGCGCCGCCGACGGTGGTGAATTCCCCCGACTGGAGCACGCGCAGCAGCCGCGTCTGCGCCTCCTTCGGCATGTCGCCGATCTCATCCAGGAACAGCGTGCCGCCCGCCGCCTGCTCGAATCGTCCGGCGTTGCGCGCCGCCGCGCCGGTGAAGGCGCCGCGTTCGTGCCCGAACAGCTCCGCCTCGATCAGCTCGCGCGGGATCGCCGCCATGTTGAGCGCGATGAACGGCGCGTGGCGGCGCGGCCCCAGATCGTGGATCGCCCGCGCCACCAGTTCCTTGCCAGTCCCCGATTCGCCCGACACCAGCACGGTCAGGTCGTTGGAGACGACACGGGCGATGATGCGATAGACCTCCTGCATCGCCGGCGAGCGCCCGATCATCGGCACCGCGTCCTCCGCCGGCGCCATGACGTCACCCGGCCCGCGCCGCCCGCGCGCCAGGGCGCTCGCCACCGCCTGCGTCAGCGCATCCAGGTCGAACGGCTTGGGCAGATAGTCGAACGCCCCCGCCTCATTGGCGCGCACCGCGGTCGACAGCGTGTTCTGCGCCGACAGCACGATCACCGGCAGGCTGGGGTGCGCCGCCAGGATCTCGGGCACCATCGCGATGCCGTCACCGTCGGGCAGCACCACGTCGGTGATCAGCACATCGGGCAGTTCCGTCGCCAGCGCGCGGCGCAGTTCGTGCAGGCTGGCGGCGGTGGCGACGCGATAGTCCTTGCGCCGCAGCGCCTGGCTGACGACGGTGCGGATCGCGGCGTCGTCGTCGACGACCAGGATATGGCCCTCACGCATCCATGGCCCTTGGCAGCATCACGCGGAACACCGTCACCTCCGGTTCGCCCTCACGGGCATATTGAACGATGCCGCCCATGTCGCGCACCAGCTTCTCGACCAGCGGCAGGCCGAGGCCCCGGCCCTCCGCCTTGCCCGACACGAACGGCTCGAACAGGTGCGCGGCGATGTCGCCGGGCGCGCCGGGGCCGTTGTCGGTCACCGTCAACTCGATCGGCAGCGGCAGGCGCGGGCGGCCCGGCGCGGCGCTGGCCGACATGCCGTGGCGATAGGCGGTGGTGATCGTCACCCGCGGCGCCGGCTGATCCGCCACGGCCTCGCACGCGTTCTTGAGCAGGTTGAGCACCACCTGGAGCAGCGCGTCGCTGTCGACCAGCGCCGGCGGCAGCGAGGGATCGAACCGTTCGTCCACCGTCACCCCGCGTCCGAACCCCGCCACCGCCACGCGGCGGGCATGGCCGAGCAGCGGATAGATGTTGGTCGCCGCCAGCTTGAGCGGGCGGGTGTCGGTGAAATCCTGCATCCGATCGATCAGCGCGGCGATGCGGTCGACCTCGGTGGTGATCAGCGTGGTCAGCTCGCCCTGCCCGCCGGTATCGATCCCGCCTTCGCCCAGCAATTGCGCCGCGCCGCGGATGCCCGACAGCGGGTTCTTGATCTCGTGCGCCAGCATCGCCGCCGCGCCGATCGCCGCGCGGGCACCGGCGGCGCGGTCGGCACCGTGCCCGCGTGTCGCCGGGGTCTGGCGCAGCGTCACGATCCGCCAGCCGGGCCGGTCGGGCAGTTCGCTCTCCAGCAGGTCGACGCGCAACCGCCCGACCCGGCCGATGCCGATGTCGGCGTCATAGGCGGCGAACACCCGCCCGCGCCGCCGGTCGGCATGGGCCTCGGGAAAGCGGACCAGCATGTCGACCTCCTGCCCCGCCATCGCGCGCTCGGAAAAGTTGAGCAACGTCTCGCACGCGGCATTGGCGCGCGCGATCCGGCCGTCGGGGCCGACCAGCAGCGCCGCCACCGGCAGCGCGGCGAACAGCTCCGCAAAGCCAGGTTCGCCCGCGGTGCTGCTCACGCGGCCGCGCGCGTGGTCCATGGGGCATAGAATTCGGCGAGCATCGCCTTGACCACCGCCGGGTCCGGCACCTGATTGACGCGGTTGCGGAACTCGGCGGAGCCGTGCAGCCCGCGCGTGTACCAGCCGATGTGCTTGCGCGCGACGTTGGTGCCGACTTCCTTGCCATACAGATCGAGCATCGCATCGTAATGCTCTACAAGAACGGCATATTGCTCTGCGATTCCGGGGTCGTCGCGCGGCGTCTTGCCCTCCAGCGCGTCCATCACCTGGCGCAACAGCCATGGCCGGCCATAGGCGCCGCGCCCGATCATCACCCCGTCGGCGCCCGATTGCGCAATCGCGGTCCGCGCGTCCTCGACCGAGCAGATGTCGCCGTTGACGATCACCGGGATCGACACCGCATCCTTGACCGTGCGGACGAACGCCCAGTCGGCCTGGCCCTTGTACATCTGGTTGCGGGTGCGGCCGTGGACGGTGACCATCCGCACCCCCAGATCCTCCGCGATCCGCGCCAGTTCGGGGGCGTTCAGGCTGGCATGGTCCCAGCCCATCCGCATCTTGAGCGTCACCGGCGCCTTCACCGCCTTGACCACCGCCGTGACCAGTGCGGTCGCCAGCGGCAGGTCGCGCATCAGGGCGGACCCGGCGTCGCCGTTGGTGACCTTGCGCACAGGGCAGCCCATGTTGATGTCGACGATCGCGGCGCCCTTGTCCTCGGCCAGCCGCGCCGCCTCGCCCATCTCGTGCGGTGTGCAGCCGACCAGCTGCATCGACACCGGGTCTTCGATCTTGTCCCACAGCGCTTTCTGGATCGACTGGCGCGTCTCGCGGATCGCCGCCTGGCTGGCGATCATCTCGGTTACGTTGAGGCCGGAGCCATAGCGCCGCACGATCTTGCGGAACGGCAGGTCGGTCACCCCGGTCATCGGCGCGAGCAGCACCGGGGTGTCGATCCGCACCGGGCCGACCTGGATGGGGGAAAGCGTCTGCATGATGTGCCCGAAAATTAGGCACGATCCGCTAGTTGAGCAAGGGGCGGTTGGCAAGATCAATGGTTCACGCGAAACCGCGAACAGAGAAGAACCGGTTCACGCGACGCCGCGAAGACAGAAGAACGGGTTCGCGCGGAGGCGCGGAGACGCGGAGGGTTTCGCCTGCGGCGATCGTTCGCCGCCCCAGCGGCCTTCATGCTCGCCGTTCGCCGCAGCATCCAAGGTCTCGCTGGACGCGAGACGGGGCCAAGGGCGAGTCCCCTCCGCGTCTCCGCGCCTCCGCGCGAAAAAAACCCCCGCAACGCGCTGACGAACGAGGCGCCGGCGAGCCCCGCGCCTCCGCGCGAAAAAACCGTTCTTCCTCGCGCCTTCGCGGCGTCGCGTGAACCAAATATTGGCGCGACCGACCCGCATCGGCTAGGCGCCGCCGGATGACTCGCACTGCCGCCCTGATCGTCGCCGCCGGTTCGGGATCGCGCGCTGGCGGCGGCGTACCGAAGCAATTCGCACCGCTCGGCGGCCAGCCGGTGGTCGCGCACAGCATCGCCGCGTTCCGCGCCCACCCCGCGATCGATGACGTCGTCGTGGTGATCGGCGAAGGCCAGCAGGACGTCTTCGCCGCGATCAGCGACGCGCGCTGGGTCATCGGCGGCGCCAGCCGGCGCGAGTCGGTCCGCGCCGGCCTGACCGCGCTGACCGAAGTCGATCGTGTGCTGATCCATGACGCCGCCCGCCCGTTCCTGCCCGCCGAGGTGATCGACCGCCTTGTCGCGGCGCTGGACGATACCCCCGGCGTGGTGCCGGTGCTGCCGGTCGCCGACACGCTCGCGCACGGGAGCGCCGCGCTCGGCGCGACCGTTCCGCGCGACGGGCTCTACCGCGTGCAGACCCCGCAGGCGTTCGACTACCCCGCGATCGTCGCCGCGCACGCCGCCTGGCCCGACGATGCCGAAGCCACCGACGACGCCCAGATGCTCCGCGCCGCCGGGCAGGCGGTGGCGATGGTCGAAGGAAGCCCGATGCTCGAAAAGCTCACCTACCCCGCCGACGTCGCCGCCGCCGAGGCGCGGCTGGCGACCGCCATGACTTCGCGCAGCGCGACCGGGTACGACGTCCACCGCCTCGAATCGGGCGAGGAGATGTGGCTGGGCGGCGTGCTGATCCCGCACGATCGCGGGCTGTCCGGCCACAGCGACGCCGACGTCGCGCTGCATGCGATCACTGACGCGCTGCTCGGCACGATCGCGGCGGGCGATATCGGCAGCCACTTTCCCCCCAGCGATCCGCAATGGCGCGGCGCCGCGTCGGGCCAGTTCCTCGAGCACGCCGCCGGGCTGGTCCGGGCCGAAGGCGGCATCATCGATTTCGTCGACCTGACCCTGATCTGCGAGGCGCCGAAGATCGGGCCGCACCGCGCCGCGATCCGTCAGTCGATCGCGGCGCTGCTGCGGCTTGACGCGGGCCAGGTTTCGGTCAAGGCCACCACCACCGAAAGGCTGGGGTTCACCGGCCGCGAGGAGGGGATCGCCGCGCAGGCCATCGCGACCGTTCGCGTGCCGGGAGTCCGTCGATGAAGCTGCCATCCATTGCCGTCGCCGCCGCGCTCTGGTCCGGCGCCGCTGCCGCGACCGCGGCGCAGACTGCGCCGGTCACGCTGTGTGTCTCCCCGCGTGAGGCGGAAGCGATCGTGACGCTGGTCGCGCCCGATCTGGTGCGCCTGACCGCGACGATGTGCGCGCCCAGCCTGCCCGCCACCGCCTATCTGCGCCGCCCGGCCGATCAGCTCGCCGCCAGATATGCGATGAACGGCGACGGGGCGTGGCCGGTGGCGCGCGCGGCGTTGCGCAAGTTGTTGCCGCCGGACGCCGCGCAGATGGTGGAGAATGATTTCGCGCGGCCGCTGGTCGGATCTTTGCTCGCGCCGTTGATCGTCAAGGATCTCAAGCCGCAGGATTGCGGATCGATCGATCGGTTGCTGACGTTGATCGATCCGCTGCCGGCGCGCAATACCGTGGGCCTGGTGGTCACGGTCGCCGAACTTGCGCAGCGAAAGCAACAGACGAAGGGGGGCTTCGTCATCTGTGAACCGGGGGGCGGCAAGCCGTGACGATCGATACTCTCCTGCCGGCGGAACTGGTCGATGCGGCGCGGCGCGTGATTGACGCCAATCGCGCCGCCGGCCGCCGCATCGCGGTCGCCGAAAGCTGCACCGGCGGGCTGGTCTCGGCCGCGCTGACCGAGATCGTCGGGTCGTCCGACGTGTTCGAAGGCGGCCTGATCACCTATTCGGACGAATCCAAGACCGCGCTGGTCAAGGTCAGCACCGACGTGCTGGAAACCTTTGGCGCGGTATCGATCGCGGTGGCGTGGCAGATGGCGCAGGGTGCGCTGGCGGCGACCGGTGCCGACGTCGCGGTGGCCATCACCGGCATCGCCGGGCCGGGCGGCGGCAGCGAGCGGAAACCGGTCGGCACGGTGGTGTTCGCCCGTGCGGAAAAGGGCGCGGACCCGGAACATGTCGTCGCCGACACGCATCAGTTCGGCGACCTGGGCCGCGGCGGTGTGCGGCTTCAGGCGGCGCTGTGCGCGCTGTCGCTGCTGGTGCCGGGCACGCCGGATCCGTAAAGGTCGGCGGCACGCGCCTCGAACGCGCCAATCATCTTGCGCAGCGCCCGGTCGAACACCTGCCCGGCCAGCATCTCGAACACGCGGTTCTTGAACGCGAAATCGACCGAGAAATCGACCAGCGTGCCCCCCTGCCCGTCGGGCCGGAAACGCCAGTCGTTGTGGAGGTATTTGAGCGGACCGTCGAGGTAATCGACGTGGATCCGCTCCGGCCGGGCCTTCTCGACCTGTGAGGTGAACGTCTCGCTCAGCCCCTTGAAGCCGACGATCATGTCGGCGACCATCGCGGTGTCGCTGTCCGATCGCACCCGGATCGCCGCCACCCACGGCAGGAACTCGCCATAGCGCGCGACGTCGGCCACCAGATCGAACATCTGTTCCGGCGTATAGGGTAGCTGCCGGGTCTCGGCGTGACGCGGCATCAGCGCGCCTGGGCGAGCTTCGCCGCGCGTGCGTCGCGCATCTTCGCGAAATCGTCGCCCGCGTGATAGCTCGACCGGGTCAGCGGCGACGACGCGACCAGCAGGAATCCCTTGGCCCGCGCGATCGCGGCATAGGCGTCGAACGCCTGCGGCGTGACGAAATCCTCGACCTTGGCGTGACGCGGGGTCGGCTGGAGGTACTGGCCCATCGTCAGGAAATCGACGTCGGCGGAGCGCATGTCGTCCATCACCTGGTGAACCTCGAGCCGCTGCTCGCCCAGCCCGAGCATCACGCCCGATTTGGTGAAGATCGACGGATCGAGCTTCTTCACCCCCTCCAGCAGCCGCAGCGACGCATAGTAGCGGGCACCCGGGCGAATGGTCGGATAGAGCCTCGGCACGGTTTCCAGATTGTGGTTGTACACGTCCGGGCGCGCCGCGACGATCGCCTCCACCGCCGCCTCGTGCTTGTTGCGGAAATCGGGGGTGAGGATCTCGATCGTCGTGGTCGGGTTGGCACGACGGATCGCCTCGATCACCTTGACGAACTGCGACGCGCCGCCATCGGGCAGGTCGTCGCGATCGACCGAGGTGACGACGATATGCTCCAGCCCCATCTGCGCCGCGGCATCGGCGACGTTCTGGGGCTCCATCGGGTCGACGCGGCGCGGCATCCCTGTCTTGACGTTGCAGAAGGCGCAGGCGCGCGTGCACGTGTCGCCCAGGATCATCACCGTCGCGTGCTTCTTGCTCCAGCACTCGCCGATGTTGGGACAGGCCGCTTCCTCGCACACCGTGGTCAGGCTCTTCGATCGCATCAGCGCCCGAGTCGCCGCGAAACCGGCGGAGGTCGGCGCCTTGACCCTGATCCAGTCGGGCTTGCGCTGGCGCGGTTCGCGCGGGAGCGGTGACATGTCGTTCATGCCCGCCAGATAGCGATGCCGCGCCCCGCTTGCCAGCCCCGTCCGTCGGTGCAAAAGCAGGCGGCATGACCGACTTCACCGATCTCGTCGCCGGCTATCGCCGCTTCCGTACCGAAGGGTGGAGCGAGCAGCGCGAGCGATGGGCGCAGTTGAGCGAAGGGCAGGCCCCGCGCGTGATGGTGATCGCCTGTTCGGACAGCCGGGTCGATCCCGCCCAGATCTTCGACGTCTCGCCCGGCGAGATCTTCGTCGTGCGCAACATCGCCAACCTCGTCCCGCCGTTCGAGCTGGGCGGCGGGCGCCACGGCGTGTCGGCGGCACTGGAATTCGCCGTCACCCAATTGGAGGTGCCGGAAATCGTGGTGATGGGTCACGGCACGTGCGGCGGCGTCGCGGCGGCGCTGTCGCGCCGCTTCGAGGGGGCGCCTCCCGGTGAGGGCGGCTTCATCGCGCACTGGGTCGACCTGCTCGATGAGGCGCGCGACCGCATCCTCGCCGAATTCGGCAACACGCCAGAAGCGGTGCGCGCGATGGAGCTGGAAACGGTGCGCGTGTCGATCGCCAACCTGCGTACCTTCCCGTGCATCCCGGAGCGGGAAGCGGCGGGCAAGCTCAAGCTGCGCGGCGCCTATTTCGCGATCCGCGACGGCGAATTGTGGGTGATGGACGACGCCGGCGACTTCGCGCGGGCGTAGGGGCGAGGAAAGTCGCGCCCTCACCGTTCGCCCTGCGCTTGTCGAAGCGCCGGTCTTCTTTCGATGCCGGCGGGACGACGGAAGGGCGGTGCTCCGACAAGCTCAGCGCGAACGGGGATCGATAACGCGCCCTACCGAAACCGCGCCGAGACGGGGATAAAGTGATTTCAACCCGTCATTGCGAGCCCGGCCCTGCCGGGCGAAGCAATCCAGCGCCGCGCATGATGCCCTGAATCGCCACAAGGCTTCGTCCCTCAAAACCCTACGCCCCGCGCCACTTCCACGCCAGCAGCGGCCGCGCCAGCGCCAGCCCCGCTGCAAACCCGCCGATATGCGCGGCGACCGCGACGTCGATACCCGCGCGGGCCAGCACGAACGCGAATGCCAGATTGAGCCCGCTCCACGCGGCGAGCAGCCACAACACATGCACCACCCGCGCCGGCACCGGGCCGAACGCGCGGGCTTTGGACCGGCCAAACAGCAGCGCGGATGCGCCCACCACCGCCGAGATCGCGCCGCTCGCGCCGATCATCGGCACCGGAGACGACGGATCGGCCAGCCACTGCGCCGCCGCTGCCGCATAGGCGCCGACTCCATAGAGGATCAGCACGCCCCGGCTGCCGATCACCCGTTCGGTGACCACGCCGGTGGCGATCAGCATGACGATGTTGGACAGCAGGTGCAGCACGCCGCCGTGGACCAGCGCGGAACTGAGCGGGGTGAACGCGACCGGAACCGCGCCGGGCAGATCAGCCGCCCATCCCATCGCGACCCGGCCCGGGACAAATCCCGCGACGAACGCCGCATCGACGTTCCCCACCGTCCACTGGACGCACAGGCTGACGACGATGGTGGCCGCGGCGATGCTCCAGACGGCGGGCGCGGCGGCGAATCGGCTGGGGATCAGATGAATTCGATCTTGTTGACGAGGTAGTAGCGGTCGCCCGACGGCACCGTCACTTCCACCTCTTCCTCGACCTTGCGGCCGATCAGCGCGCGGCCCAGCGGCGAGTTGTAGCTGATCCGGCCCGACTTGGCGTCCGCCTCGGTCTGGCCGACGATCTGGTAGCGGACCGGCTTGTCGTCCTCGTCCATCAACGTGACGGTGGCGCCGAACACGATCTTGTCGCCCGACAATTCGGTCGGATCGATGATCTGCGCGCGGCTCAGCTTGTCCTCGATATCGGCGATCGAGGCCTCGATCTGGCCCTGCCGTTCCTTGGCGGCATGATATTCGGCGTTTTCGGACAGGTCGCCGTGCGCGCGCGCTTCCTCGATCGCGTCGACGATCTGCGGGCGTTCTTCCTTCAGGCGCTTCAGATCCGTGGTGAGCTTTTCATAGCCCTCCTGCAACATCGGCATCTTTTCGACCGTGGCCATCTCGCCCTCTTCCTTAACGCCCCATTCCCCAGACGGGCCGATCGGCCCGTCCGCACATCAACACCGACTGTGGGGGATCAATTGTGCGACTGCGAATAATAGGCCTGCAACGGGCGCACTTCAAGGGAGGTGCTGCCCCAGGCCTGGATCGCGCGCGCCGCGGCGACGCTGGCGGAGGCGGTGGTGAAATAGGGGATGCGGCCCGCCAGCGCCGATTTGCGGATCTCCTGGCTGTCCTTGAGCGACTGCCACCCCTCGGTGGTGTTGAAGATCAGCGCGATATCGCCGTCGCGGATGCGATCGACGATGTGCGGGCGACCCTGCGCGACCTTGTTGACCCGCTCGACCGTCACGCCGTTGGCGATCAGATAGTCGGCGGTGCCGGCGGTCGCGACGATGGTGAAGCCCAGATCGGCCAGGATGCGCACGCCGGGCAGCACCACGGCCTTGTCGGTGTCCTTGACGCTGACGAACACGTTGCCGCCGCTTGGCAGCACCATGCCGGCGCCAAGCTGCGCCTTGGCGAACGCCATCGGGAAATCGCTATCGATTCCCATGACTTCGCCGGTTGATTTCATTTCCGGGCTCAGGACCGGATCGACGCCGGGGAAGCGATTGAAGGGGAACACCGCTTCCTTGACCGCGATATGCGATACCGCGCGGTCGATCTTTGGCAGGTCGGCCAGCTTCTCGCCCGCCATCACCCGCGACGCGATCTTCGCGATGGGGGTGCCGATCGCCTTGGCGACGAACGGCACCGTCCGGCTGGCGCGCGGGTTGACCTCGATCAGGTACACCTCGCCGTCCTTCACCGCGAACTGGATGTTCATCAGCCCCTTGACCGACAGCGCGCGGGCGAGCGCATCGGCCTGCCGCTCGATCTCCGCGATCACCTCGGCCGACAGGCTGTACGGCGGCAGCGTGCAGGCGCTGTCGCCCGAATGGACGCCGGCTTCCTCGATATGCTGCATCACGCCGGCCACGACCACGTCGGTGCCGTCCGCGATCGCGTCGACGTCCACCTCGACCGCGTCGCGCAGATAGCGGTCGATCAGCACCGGCGATGTGCCCGACACCTGCACGGCGGTCTGGATGTAATTGTCGAGCTGCACCGGCGAATCGACGATCTCCATCGCCCGCCCGCCCAGCACATAGCTGGGGCGCATCAGCACCGGATAACCGATCCGCTCAGCCACCGCGATCGCCTCGTCCCGGCTGCGGGCGATGCCGTTGGCGGGCTGCTTCAGGCCCAGCTTCGCCACCAGCGCGGCAAAGCGTTCGCGGTCCTCGGCCAGGTCGATCGCGTCGGGCGATGTGCCCAGGATCGCGATCCCCGCCTGTTCCAGCGATTTCGCCAGATTGAGCGGGGTCTGCCCGCCCAACTGGACGATCACCCCGACCAGTTCGCCGTTCGACCGCTCGACCTCAAGGATCTCGAGCACGTCCTCGGCGGTCAGCGGCTCGAAATAGAGGCGGTCGGACGTGTCATAATCGGTGCTCACCGTCTCCGGGTTGCAGTTGACCATGATCGTCTCATAGCCGGCGTCGGCCAGCGCGAAGCAGGCGTGGCAGCAGCAGTAATCGAACTCGATCCCCTGCCCGATCCGGTTCGGCCCGCCGCCCAGGATGACGATCTTGCGGCGGTCGCTCGGCTGGCTCTCGTCCTCCGGCAGGCCAAAGGTCGGCGCCTCGTAGGTCGAATACATGTACGGCGTCTTCGCCTCGAACTCGGCGGCGCAGGTGTCGATCCGCTTGAACACCGGGCGGACGCCCAGCTTGTGGCGCAGCGCGCGCACCTCGCCTTCGGTGACGCCGCCGGTCATCGCCTTGACCGCCTCATGGATCAGCCCGCTGCGCGCCGGAAAGCGATCGCGCAGCCCCGCCGACTTGACCGCCAGATAGGCAAGGCGCTTGTCGCTGAAGCCCATCGCCTTCAACCGCCGCATCCCGGCGGCATCGCGCGGCAGGCCGTCGGTGGCGACCTCATTCTCGGCGGCGACGATCTCGGCGATCCGCTCCAGGAACCACGGGTCGTACTTGGCGATCGCATGGACCTCGGCGACGGTGAAGCCCTCGCGCAGCGCCTGCGCAGCGACCAGCAGCCGGTCGGGCGTCGGCGACGCCAGCGCCGCCTCGATCTCCTCGCGCGGCGCGCCGACCAGATGGTCGACGTCGTTGAACCCGCTCAGCCCGGTTTCCAGCCCGCGCAGCGCCTTCTGCATCGATTCGTGGATGTTGCGGCCGATCGCCATCACCTCGCCGACCGATTTCATCGCGGTGCCCAGCAACGGCTCGGCGCCCTTGAACTTCTCGAACGCAAAGCGCGGGATCTTGGTGACGACGTAATCGATCGTCGGCTCGAACGATGCCGGGGTGGCGCCGGTGATGTCATTCTCGATCTCGTCGAGCGTGTAGCCCACGGCGAGCTTGGCCGCGACCTTGGCGATCGGGAAGCCGGTCGCCTTCGACGCCAGCGCCGATGACCGGCTGACGCGCGGGTTCATCTCGATCACGACCAGCCGGCCGTCCTTCGGATTGACCGCGAACTGGACGTTGGAACCACCTGTTTCGACGCCGATTTCACGCAGCACCGCGATGCTCGCGTTGCGCATGATCTGATATTCCTTGTCGGTCAACGTCAGCGCCGGCGCGACGGTGATCGAATCGCCCGTATGGACGCCCATCGGATCGATGTTCTCGATCGAACAGATGATGATGGCGTTGTCCGCGCGGTCGCGGACCACCTCCATCTCATATTCCTTCCAGCCGAGCAGCGATTCCTCGATCAGCACCTCGCTGGTCGGCGACAGGTCCAGCCCGTTCCGCACGATCGCCAGGAATTCCTCGCGGTTATAGGCGATGCCGCCGCCGGTGCCCCCCAGCGTGAAGCTGGGGCGGATGATCGCGGGCAGCCCGACCTTGTCCAGCCCGGCCAGCGCCTCCGCCTCATCATGGGCGATGGCGGATCGGGCCGATTCCAGCCCGATCTTGTCCATCGCGTCGCGGAACTTCAGCCGGTCCTCGGCCTTGTCGATCGCTTCGGCATCGGCGCCGATCATCTGCACGCCGAACTTGTCGAGCGTGCCGTCGCGGAACAGCGCCAGCGCGGTGTTGAGCGCGGTCTGCCCGCCCATCGTCGGCAGGACGGCGTCGGGCCGTTCCTTCTCGATGATCTTCGCCACGATCTCGGGCGTGATCGGCTCGACATAGGTGGCGTCGGCCAGATCGGGATCGGTCATGATCGTCGCCGGGTTCGAATTGACCAGGACGATGCGATAGCCCTCTTCCTTCAGCGCCTTGATCGCCTGCGTACCCGAATAATCGAACTCGCACGCCTGCCCGATGATGATCGGCCCCGCGCCAATGACGAGGATGGAGGAGATGTCAGTGCGTTTGGGCATTAGAAGTGGTCTTGTCCAAGTGAGACGAGCTTCTCAAAAGCCGCCCTATCAAGCCGAATAGTCTGCGAAAGTTTTCGCGGGATTTCGCGTGTTTCGCGCCCATATGTATCTATCTGTAGGAACTTTTCCCTACCGCAGTCGACTAGGCGCACCACCGCATGGTCGACCTCATCGTGCGGGCGCGCATTGTCGAGATGCTCGACCTCAAACTTCCGAACGGTCGCCATTCAGTTCTCTCCCATCATCCCCACGAACCGCTCGAACAGATAAAAACTGTCCTGCGGCCCCGGCGACGCCTCGGGGTGGTATTGCACGCTGAACGCCGGGCGATCGATCAGTTCGATCCCGCAGTTCGATCCGTCGAACAGGCTGACATGCGTCTCGCGCACGCCTTCGGGCAGGCTGTCGCGCTCGACCGAAAAACCGTGGTTCATGCTGGTGATCTCGACCGCGCCGTCGCTCAGCCGCTTGACCGGATGGTTGGCGCCGCGGTGGCCCTGGAACATCTTGGTGGTCTGTGCGCCCACCGCCAGCCCCAGCAGCTGGTGCCCCAGGCAGATGCCGAACAGCGGCTTGCCGGTCTCCAGCAGCTTGCGGATCACCGGCACCGCATACTCCCCGGTCGCCGCCGGATCGCCGGGGCCGTTCGACAGGAAGATGCCATCCGGCGCAAGCGCCATGATCTCGTCAAAGGTCACAGTCGCGGGCACCACCGACACCTTCGCACCAGCCTTAACAAGGTTGCGGAAGATATTGTGCTTGCTGCCATAATCGATGGCAACGACATGCGGACGCCCCTCCGTCCAGGTGTGACCTTCGGGCGCGTCGGCAGCGTAGCCAAAGCTCAGTCGCCACACGCCGCCGGCGTTGGCCGCGCCCCAGCCGAAATGGGTCTGCGTCGTCACCGCCTTGGCCAGGTCCATCCCCTCCAGCCCCGGCCAGTTCCGCGCCATGTCGAGCAGCAGCGGGATGTCGAATTCCCCGCTCGCCGAATGCGCGATCACGCCGTTGGGCGCACCGCCCACGCGGATACGGCGGGTCAGCGCGCGGGTGTCGACCCCCGACAGCCCGATGCGGGCGTGCTTCTTCATCCACGAATCGAGATGCTCGGCCGCGCGGAAGTTGCTCGGCTCGGTCACGTCCTCGCGCACGATCATGCCCAGCGCGTGGGGATCGTCGGCCTCGACGTCGTCGGGGTTGGCGCCGACATTGCCGATGTGGGGAAAGGTGAAGGCGATCATCTGGCCCGCGAACGACGGGTCGGTCATGATCTCCTGATATCCGGTCATCGCGGTGTGGAAGCACACTTCCCCCACCGCCTCGCCCTCGGCGCCGAATCCGCGGCCCCACACCACCTCACCCGATGCCAGAACAAGGACGCCGGTGGCACCGGCGGGCACGTCATAGGGATTGGCGTCGGCCATTGCGGGCGGGCACTCCGTTGGGGTTTCTGCAGCGATGTCGCTAAGGGGCGGCAGCTAGACCCCTCCCCCCCTCGCGTCAACTGGCCAACCGGGATATGGGGCTCGCATGATCAGAGACGATATCAAAGCCGCCCAGATCGCCGCGATGAAAGCCGGCGACAAGGAAACCCGCAACGCCGTGAGCCTGATCCAGGCCGCGATCAAGAACCGCGACATCGAGGCGCGCACCGGCAAGGCGCCCGAAAGCGACGATGCGCTGGTGGTCGAGGTCTTGCAAAAAATGGTCAAGCAACGCCGCGAATCGATCGAGATGTACGTGAAGGGCGGCCGCCAGGAACTCGCCGATGCCGAGGCGGTCGAGGTCGCGGTGATCGAACGCTTCCTGCCGCAGCAGATGAGCGAGGACGAGACCCGCGCCGCGATCAACGCGATCAAGGGCGAACTGGGCGCGTCGGGGATGAAGGACATGGGCCGCGTCATCGCCGAACTGAAGGCGCGCCACGGCACGCAGCTCGACATGAGCAAGGCCAGCGGTCTGGTGAAGGCGGCGCTTTCGTAACGCCCCCCCTTTATCCCGATTCTCCCGTCCCCGTTCGTCCCGAGCGTAGTCGAGGGACCGATCCTGATGCGAGGCAAAGGCGTTATTGTGCGCCCTGGCCCGGCACACGCTTAATCCTCGACTCGAATCGCTCGAGTCTGGCAAAGGGTGGTATGGCTTTCTCGACCTACATCCTGAGATGTGCCGATGGCCGCTACTACACCGGCCACACCGACGATCTTGAACGGCGCATCGCCCAGCATCACGCCGGCGGCTATTGCGATTTCACCGCGCGGCGCCAGCCGGTGACGCTGGTCTGGTCGCAGGCGTTCCCGACCCGGATCGAAGCACTGGAGGCCGAACGCCGGATCAGCCCATGGTCGCGCAAGAAGAAGGAGGCGCTCATCGCCGGTGACTGGGCGGCGCTATCCTACTGGGCACGGCCGCCGTCGACCCGTCCCTCGACTACGCTCGGGACGAACGGGGACGTGGTTGCCCGCCCATGACCCTCACCCCGCAATTCCTCGACGAACTGCGCGCCCGCACGCACCTGTCCGGGCTGATCGCGAAATCGGTGAAGCTCCAGCGCGCGGGCAAGGAATTCCGCGCCTGCTGCCCGTTCCATAACGAGAAGTCGCCCAGCTTCTACGTCAACGACGATAAGGGTTTCTACCACTGCTTCGGCTGCGGCGCGCATGGCGACGCGATCCGCTGGATGACCGATCAGCGCGGGCTGCCGTTCATGGATGCGGTGAAGGAGCTGGCGCAGGTCGCCGGGCTGGAGATGCCCGCGCTCGACCGCCAGTCCGCCGAGCGCGCCGAACGCGCCAGGGGGCTGCATGAGGCGATGGCCGATGCCGCCCAGTGGTTCACCGACCAGTTGAACGGCATCGCCGGCGCGGAGGCGCGCGCGTTGCTGGAGAAGCGCGGGATCAAGCCGGAGACGGTCAAGGCGTTCGGCCTCGGCTTCGCCCCCGATTCGCGCGGCAAGCTCAAGGACGCGCTCAAGGCCTATGGCGATCCGATGCTGGTCGAGGCGGGCCTGCTGATCGGGGTGGAGGACAAGGCCCCCTACGACCGTTTCCGCGGCCGGCTGATGATCCCG
>NZ_DATMGG010000189.1:0-8101 GCF_035555815.1 Sphingomonas sp. | reverse complement strand
CGCGTGGTCACGAACTCGATCTTCTTGTCATAGGGCGCGCCGAGGATCAGCCGGTTCACATAGATGCCCGGCAGGTGGATGCCGTCGGGATCGAGGCTGCCGACCGGGACCACTTCCTCGACCTCCGCCACGCAGACCTTGCCAGCGGTCGCCATCGGCTGGTTGAAGTTGCGCGCGGTCTTGCGGAAGATCAGGTTGCCGGCCTCATCGGCCTTCCACCCCTTGATGATCGCCAGGTCGGCGCGGATGCCGCGTTCGAGGATATAGTCCTCTCCGTCGAAGCTCTTGACCTCCTTGCCCTTCGCCACCTCGGTGCCGACGCCGGTGCGGGTGTAGAAGCCGGGGATGCCCGCCCCGCCCGCGCGGCAGCGTTCGGCCAGCGTGCCCTGGGGGCAGAACTCGACCTCCAGCTCGCCCGACAGATACTGGCGCTCGAATTCCTTGTTCTCGCCGACGTAGGACGAGATCATCTTCTTGACCTGGCGCGTGCGCAGCAGCTTGCCCAAACCCTCGCCGTCGATCCCGGCGTTGTTGCTGGCGATGGTCAGGTCCTTCGTCCCGGCATCGCGGATCGCGTCGATCAGCCGTTCGGGAATGCCGCACAGGCCGAACCCGCCGGCGCAGATCGTCATGCCGTCGAACAATACGCCGTCGAGCGCCGCCGCGGCATCGGAGTAGAGTTTGCGCGCCATTCGAACTCCTTCGGCAGATTGTCGCGGCGAGCGATAGGGGCGCCGGCGAGTCGGGGCAAGCCGTCGCGCGCTGCCCCATGCCCGGCGGAAACATGGCCGTCATTCACCGCATCGGCCCCAAAGGCGCCGCAGTGGCGGCCGAGATTCACGACGGCCGGAGCGTGTTCCGGCCGAGTAACCGCTCGATGGAGCCATGCGTAAACCAGCCAGCGCCGGCACCCCTTGTCCGGCGCCCCCCAACAATGGAGATCGACCATGCGATTGATTGCCGCATCCCTGCTGCTGTCCGCGTTCGCGGCGGCCCCTGCCCTGGCGCAGGATAAACCCTTTGAAGGCCCCAGCGCCACCGCCATCGCCGGCGTGGACGTCAGCGAGCACCGCGCCGGGCTGCTCTATGGCGGCCAGATCGGCTACGACTGGCAGACCGACAGCAACCTCGTCTTCGGCGTGGAAGGCGAAGCGACCGGCTCGACCAGCCGGGATTGCGTCGATGGCGTCAGCGGCAGCGGCGGCGCCACGCGCCAGTGCTTCAAGACCGGCCGCGATTTCTACGCGGGCGGGCGCATCGGCACCGTCGTCGGCGGTTCGACGCTGCTGTATGCCAAGGGCGGCTACACCAACGCCCGCCGCAGCTATGAATACAGCGACAGCGCGACCCCGGCCAACGACTATCAGATCGCCGGGAATAGCGACGGTTTCCGCGTCGGCGCCGGCGTGGAGAAGCGGATCGGCGACAAGATGCTGGTGAAGGCGGAATATCGCTATTCCAACTATGACGGCGGCCAGGACCGTCATCAGGGGCTGGTCGGCCTCGGCTTCCGCTTCTGACCTGACGAGGTCGGGCCGCGCGACCCTCCCACGCGCGGCCCGATTTCTCCCCTACCCGTTATGCGCCAGCGCCAGTCCGGGGCGCGCCCAGCGCATCCGGGCCAGCCGGCCGCTGCCCGACAGGCAGATGTACGCATCGCGCCGGTCCGCCCCGCCCCAACAGATGTTGGTGGTGAAGATGTCGGGCGTGGCGACGAATTCGACCAGCTCGCCGGTGGGCGACACCACCGAGATGCCGCTTTCGCCGATCGTCGCGACGGCGATGTTGCCGTTCGCCTCCACCCCCAGCGAATCGAACCATTTCTCACCCGCCGGGCGATAGAGCCCCGCGCCCGCCCCGACCTGCCCCGGCGCCAGCACCGGAAACGCCATCAGCCGGCAGGTGAACGTCTCCGCCGCATAGAGCGTCGCGCCGTCGGGCGACAGGCCGACGCCGTTGGGGTTCTCGGCTGGAAACACCACTTCCTTGAGCAGGCTGCCGTCGGCGCGGGCATAGAAGATGCCGGTGCGGTCGCGCTCGCGTTCGCGGGTCTTGCCATGATCGGTGAAGTAGAAGCCGCCGTGCGCGTCGAACACGATGTCGTTCGGGCCGCGCAGCACGCAACCGAAATCGCCGTCGCGGTAGAGAATCTCGACCGCGCCGGTGGCGATGTCGATCCGTTCGATCCGCCCGCCCGAATAGTCGTCGGGCTGGCCGCCGGGGACGAGGAAGCCGCCGTGATCCTGATAGACGAAGCCGCCGTTGTTGCAGCAGTAGAGCGCGCCGTCCGGCCCGATCGCCAGCCCGTTCGGTCCGCCGCCCGGTTCGGCCACGGTGCGTTTCGATCCGTCGGGGAGGACGCGCGTGATTCGCCCCGCCTCGATCTCGACCACGATGACGCTGCCGTCGGCCATCGCGACCGGGCCTTCGGGAAAGCGCAGACCGTCCGCCACGATCTCCAGTTCGGCCATGCTTGCCCCTTCCCACATTTTTTGTGTCGCGGGCGATCCTAAGCAGCGGCTAGAGATAGCGCCATGACCCAGAATCGCACCGGCGGCCGCATCCTAGTCGACAACCTCGTGGCGCAGGGATGCGATCGCATCTTCCATGTGCCGGGCGAGAGTTTCCTCGCGGTGCTCGACGCGCTGCACGACATGCCGGCGATCGACGTGGTGACGTGCCGGCAGGAAGGCGGCGTGACCTTCATGGCCGGCGCCGACGGTGCGATGACCGGGCGGCCGGGCATCGCCTTCGTCACGCGCGGGCCGGGCGCGACCAACGCGTCGATCGGGGTGCACGTCGCGATGCAGGATTCGGTGCCGATGATCCTGTTCGTCGGCGACATCGACCGCGCCACGCGCGACCGCGAGGCGTTCCAGGAGATCGACCTGCCGGCGATGTTCGCGCCGATCGCCAAATGGGCCAGCCGAATCGAGGACCCCGCGCGCATCCCGGAGTATGTCGCGCGCGCCTATGCCACCGCGATGAGCGGCCGGCCGGGGCCGGTGGTGCTGGCGATCCCCGAGGACATGCTGACCGAAGTGGCGGAGGCGATCGACCGGCCGGCGGTGACCGCCCCGGCGCAACCCGCCGATGCCGGCGCGGTGGCGGCCGCGCTCGATCGGCTGGCGAAGGCCAAGGCCCCGGTCGCGATCGTCGGCGGCGCCGGATGGGACGCTGCGGCGGGCCGGGCGTTCGCCGCCTTCGCCGAACGGTGCGCGCTACCCGTCGCCGCCGCGTTCCGCCGACAGGACGCGATCGAAAACGATTCGCCCGCGTGGGCGGGCAACCTCGGCTATGGTCCCAATCCAAAGCTGGTCGAGCGGATCAAGGCGGCCGACGTGCTGCTGGTGGTGGGCGCGCGGCTGGGCGAGGCGACCACCGACGGTTATGCGCTGGTCACCCCCGATCATCCGGGGCAGACGCTGATCCACGTCCACCCCGACCCGGAGGAACTCAACCGCACCTATCGCGCCGACATCGCGATCTGCGCCGGGATGAGCGAATTCGCCGAGGCGCTGGCCGCCGCCAACGCCGCGCTGCCCGCCTTCGCCGGGGCGGACGCCCATGCCGAATGGCGCGCCTGGTCGACGCCCGAGCCGCGCGAAGGCGTCGCGCTCGACCTTGGCCAGTGCGTCGCGGCGATGCGCGCGGCGCTGCCCGCCGACACGATCATCTGCAACGGCGCGGGGAACTTCTCGGGCTGGTGGCATCGTTACTGGCGCTATGCCGAGAAACCGTCGCAACTCGCGCCGACCGCCGGGGCGATGGGCTATGGCGTGCCGGCGGCGGTGGCGGCGGCACTGCGTTTTCCCGAGCGGCAGGTGGTCGCGCTGGCCGGCGACGGCGACTTCATGATGAACGGGCAGGAACTGGCCACCGCGATCCAGCACGACGTCGACCTGATCGTGATCCTGGTCGACAACGGCGCCTATGGCACGATCCGGATGCATCAGGAGCGCGAGTATCCGGCGCGGATCAGCGGCACCGGCCTGCGCAACCCCGACTTCGCCGCACTGGCGCGCGCCTATGGCGGCTGGGCGGAGACGGTCGAGCGGACCGGGGATTTCGCGCCGGCGCTGGACCGCGCCAAGGGTGAGCGCGGAGTGCGGCTGCTCCACCTGAAGACCGATGTCGAGACAATCACGCCGGGGACGACAATCTCGGCGATCCGGGCGAGGTAGCAACGCCGGCGCTCTCAAGGCGCGGGCGCGGACCGGATCGCTCCAATACGAAAAGAGCCGCCACGGTTTCCCGTGACGGCCCTTTCATCAATACGACGCGCTCAGATGTCGTCGCCCAGCGCGCCCTTGATCTTGCCGCCAAGCTGCTGGGCCTTGCCCTTCAGCTCCTGAGCGGCACCTTCGGCGGCCAGCTCATCGTCGCGACGGGTGCGATTGGGATCGTCCGCATCGCCCGCCATCGCCTGCTTGGCCTTGCCGACCGCCTCGTTGATGTTGCCTTTTACCTTGTCGACGAACTCGCCCATCTAGCATCTCCATTTCCGTGACACGGCCATTGAGCCATGTTGCGAAGATAGAACGGTTTTCGGCGGCCGAGGTTCCCGTCGACGTGCGGACGGCGGGACGGTCAGATCATGCCCGCCAGCGGACTCGACGGATCGGCATAGCGGCGCTTGCCCATCCGTCCGGCGCGATAGCTGAGCCGCCCGGCCGCGACCGCCGCCTTCATCGCGGTGGCCATCATCACCGGGTTCTTCGCCTCGGCGATCGCGGTGTTCATCAGCACGCCGTCGCAGCCCAGTTCCATCGCCACCGCCGCGTCCGACGCGCTGCCGACGCCGGCATCGACCAGCACCGGCACGCCCGCCCCCTCGACGATCAGCCGGATCATCACCGGGTTCTGGATGCCCAGCCCCGATCCGATCGGCGCGCCCAGCGGCATGATCGCCACCGCGCCGGCATTTTCCAGCCGCTTCGCCGCGATCGGATCATCGGCGCAATAGACCATCGGCTTGAAGCCTTCGTTGGCCAGGATCTCGGTCGCGCGCAGCGTCTCGACCATGTCGGGATAGAGCGTGCGCGCCTCGCCCAGCACCTCGAGCTTGACCAGATCCCAGCCGCCAGCCTCGCGCGCCAGCCGCAGCGTGCGTATCGCGTCCTCGCCGGTGAAGCAGCCGGCGGTGTTGGGCAGATAGGTGATCCGCTTTGGATCGATGAAGTCGGTCAGCATCGGCGCCTTGGGGTCGCTGACGTTGACGCGGCGCACCGCCACGGTGACGATCTCCGCCCCCGACGCCTCGACCGCGGCGGCGTTCTCCGCAAAATCCTTGTACTTGCCGGTGCCGACGATCAGCCGCGAACGGAACGTCTTGCCGGCGACGCTCCACAAATCGTCGCCCAGCGGCGCGGCATGATCGCCCCCGCCGACGAAGTGAACGATCTCGATCTCGTCGCCGTCCTCGACCCGCACCTGCGCCAGCGTCGAGCGCGGCACCACTTCGAGGTTGCGTTCCACGGCCACTTTCTCGGGGATCAGCCCCAGTTCGGCTGCCAGATCGGCCAGGCTGAGCCCGGCGACGACGCGGCGGTGTTCGCCATTGACGATGATCGAAACGGTGCCGTCGCTGTGCATGGGTGCTCCCGGTGATGGTGGCGGATCGCAGTCGGGTTTGCCCGCCGGACGCGGCTCATATAGGAAGCGCCCACCACGCGCGGCAATCCGAAAGGTAACAGTTGGCCGATACCGTCTATGTCCTGAACGGGCCGAACCTCAATCTGCTGGGGATGCGCGAGCCCGAAATCTACGGGTCGGACACGCTCGACGACATCGCCGGGATGCTGGAGGATCGCGCGCGGCCGCTCGGGCTGACCGTGGACATGCGGCAATCGAACCACGAAGGCCACCTGGTCGACTGGCTGCACGAGGCGCAGGCGAACGATGCCCGCGCGGTGCTGCTCAATGCCGGCGCGTTCACCCACACGTCGATCGCACTGCACGACGCGATCAAGGCCATCCGCACCCCGGTGATCGAGGTGCATCTTTCCAATCCGCACACGCGTGACGCCTTTCGTCACCGCAGCTATGTGGGGCAGGCCGCGCGCGGAACCATCGCCGGTTTTGGCGCGCTGTCCTATGTTCTCGCGCTTGAAGCCGCCGCGCGACTCTGACAGAGCGCGCGCTTTCAGTTTTTAGGGGCCTGTCCCCCCGGGGAATTCATGACCGATACCGCAACACCCACCGGCGAGATGCATGTCGATATCGATCTGGTGCGCCAGCTCGCCCAGGTGCTCGACGAGACCCAGCTGACCGAGATCGAGGTTCAGGACGGCGAACGCAAGGTGCGTGTCGCGCGCACCGTCACCGCCGCGCCACTGGCCTATGCGCCGGCACCTGCCGCCGCGTCCGCCCCCGCTGCCGCCGTGGCAGCACTGGCCGAGGCCGCCCCGGCCGCGGTCGCGGCCAATGCGGTGCGTTCGCCGATGGTTGGCACCGCCTATCTCTCCCCGAACCCCGAAGCGAAGGCGTTCGTCGCCGTCGGCCAGTCGGTGAAGGCCGGCGACACGCTGCTGATCATCGAGGCGATGAAGGTGATGAACCCGATCCTGGCGCCTGCCGCCGGCACCGTGAAGTCGGTGCTGGTAGAGAATGGCCAGCCGGTCGAGTTCGACCAGCCGCTCGTCGTGGTCGAGTAAGCGACCTTGCCCAAAATCAGGAAGCTGCTGATCGCCAATCGCGGCGAGATCGCGCTGCGCATCCACCGCGCCTGCCACGAGCTGGGTATCAAGACGGTCGCGGTCCATTCGACCGCCGATGCCGACGCGATGCACGTGCGGCTGGCCGACGAGGCGATCTGCATCGGCCCGCCGGCGGCGGCGGAGAGCTATCTCAACATCCCCAACATCATTTCGGCGGCGGAGATCAGCGGCGCCGACGCGATCCACCCCGGCTATGGCTTCCTGAGCGAGAACGCGCGCTTCGCCGAGATCGTCGAGCTGCATAACCTGATCTTCGTCGGGCCGAAGCCCGAGCATATCCGCACGATGGGCGACAAGGTCGAGGCCAAGCGCACCGCCGGCGCGCTCGGGCTGCCGCTGGTGCCGGGATCGGACGGCGCGATCGAGGATGTCGCCGAGGCGAAGCGGCTGGCGCGCGACATCGGCTATCCGGTGATCATTAAGGCCGCGTCGGGCGGCGGCGGGCGCGGCATGAAGGTGTGCACGTCCGAGGACCAGATCGAGACGCTGATCCAGCAGGCCGGAAGCGAGGCCAAGGCGGCGTTCGGCGACGCGACGGTCTATATCGAGAAATACCTCGGCAACCCGCGCCACATCGAATTCCAGGTGTTCGGCGACGGCAACGGCAACGCCATCCACCTCGGCGAGCGCGACTGCTCGCTCCAGCGCCGCCACCAGAAGGTGCTGGAGGAAGCCCCCTCCCCGATCCTCGGCACCGAGGATCGCAACCGGATGGGCGGCATCGTCGCCAGGGCGATGGCCGACATGGGCTATCGCGGCGCCGGCACGATCGAGTTCCTGTGGGAAGACGGCGAGTTCTACTTCATCGAGATGAACACCCGGCTGCAGGTCGAGCATCCGGTGACCGAGATGATCACCGGGCTGGACCTGGTTCGCGAACAGATCCGCATCGCCGAGGGCGAGGGCCTGTCAGTGCGGCAGGAGGACATCCAGTTCCGCGGACACGCGATCGAATGCCGGATCAATGCCGAGGATCCGCGCAGCTTCGCGCCCTCCCCCGGCACCGTCGCGCAATATCACGCGCCCGGCGGGATGCACGTCCGCGTCGATAGCGGGCTGTACACCGGATACCGCGTGCCGCCCTATTACGACTCGATGATCGCCAAGCTGATCGTCTATGGCATGACCCGCGAAGGCGCGATCCGCCGGCTGCGCCGCGCGCTGGAGGAGTTCGTGATCGAGGGGATGAAGACCACCATCCCGCTGCATCAGGCGCTGCTGGACGCCCCCGATTTCCAGTCGGGCAACTACACGATCAAGTGGCTGGAGGA
Source organism: Sphingomonas sp. (assembly GCF_035555815.1). Classification (GTDB taxonomy): domain Bacteria; phylum Pseudomonadota; class Alphaproteobacteria; order Sphingomonadales; family Sphingomonadaceae; genus Sphingomonas. Next base: position 111 of record NZ_DATMGG010000189.1, on the reverse strand, counting down.
ATGGCTGGCCCGGCCCGAAAATCAGGAGTGACGGCGCGGTGAAGGCGACGATCTGGCACAATCCGCGCTGCTCCAAATCGCGCGAGACGCTGGCGATCCTGCACGATGCCG
>NZ_DATMGG010000188.1:0-9063 GCF_035555815.1 Sphingomonas sp. | reverse complement strand
ATCGCGGGCACCGGCGCGATACCGTCGAGCAGCGTGCGCAAATACAGGCCGGTGCCGCCGACCAGGATCGGCAGCCGGTCGTGTTCCACCGCATCGGCGATCGCGTCGCGCGCCTCGCCCGCCCAGCGCGCGGCGGAATAGTCGGGATCGGCGCCGTCGACATGGCCGAACAGCCGGTGCGGGGCGCGCGCCTCCTCTTCGGGCGAGGGCCGGGCGGACAGGACGCGCAGATCGGCATAGACCTGGCTGGCGTCGGCGTTGATCAGCGTGCCGGCGTTGCGCTCGGCGAGCGCAAGCGCGAGCGCGGACTTGCCGCTGGCGGTCGGCCCTGCGATGAGCGCGAGCGTTGGTTTCATGCCGCGCACTCTGTCCGTCCGTGCTGAGATTGCCCAAGCACCGTCCTTCTTCGCGCGAAGAAAGAACGGCCCTTCGACAAGCTCAGGGCGAACGGGGCGGGGGCAGGTCGTTTCGCCAGGGGTTCGAATTTGTTCATCGCGACGCTGATAGCAGCCGGACGGCTGAATGCGGGAGATGTATCCGACGCGGTCGATCGGCTGGCGGCGGCGGGCTGCGCGCCCGGCGGCTGGCGCTGGATCGACGCGGGCGACGCCGCCGATATTCCCTTTGCCCAAGGTCCCGATCGCGCGCGCGCGGCGCTGGAGGACGCGTTCGCTGGCACCGACGTCGCGGTGCAGCCGGCGGCGGGGCGGGCCAAGGCGCTGCTGGTCGCCGACATGGATTCGACGATGATCACCGTCGAGTGCATCGACGAACTGGCCGATTACGCGGGGATCAAGCCGCAGATCGCCGAAGTGACCGAGCGCGCGATGCGCGGCGAGCTGGATTTCGCGCAGGCGCTCGACGCGCGGGTGGCGCTGATCGAGGGGCTGGAGGAAAGCGCGATCGACCGCTGCCTGGCCGAGCGGGTGCGGATCATGCCGGGTGCGAAGGCGCTGGTGCGGACGATGCGCGCGCGGGGCGCGTTGACGGTGTTGGTGTCAGGCGGCTTCACCCGCTTCGCCGATCCGGTGGCGGCGGAGATCGGATTCGACCGCGCGATCGCCAACCGGCTGGTGATCGTCGAGGGCCGGCTGGACGGCACGGTAGGCCGCCCGATCGTCGATTCGTCGACCAAGGAGGCGACGTTGCTGGAGGCGGTGGCGGAGCGCGGGCTGGCGCTGGAGGCGACGCTGGCGGTGGGCGACGGCGCCAACGACCTGACGATGATCCGCCGCGCCGGGCTGGGTGTCGCCTATCACGCCAAGCCGATCGTCGCGGCCGCGGCGGGGGTGCGGATCGACCACGGCGACCTGACCGCGCTGCTATGGGCGCAGGGGATCGCGCGGGGGGAGTGGGCGGAGGAGTAGCCGTCCTCACTTCACCTCGTCACCCCTGCCTTGTGCCGGGGGCCGCGACGCCTCGGGCGCCGCATTCTCGACCTCTTTCCTCGCGCCTGCCGTCGGGTGGGTGCCGGCACAAGGCCGGGATAACGAGAGGGCTATGAAGGTTTAGCCGGCCCCTACTTCCGCACTGGTACGCACTCGCTGCCGGCGCGCTTGATCGTGGCGCAGGCCTTCGCCGCGTCGGCGTTGCTCGCGAAGGGGCCGACCTGGAGGCGCGTCAGGCCGCCTGCCGGCACGAAATAGGATGACAGCCCGCCGACCGCGCCCTTGCGCTGGAGCGTCGCGAACAGGGTCCGCGCGTTGCCGGCGTCGCGGAAGGTGCCGAGCTGCGCGCGCCAGCCGCCGTCGACCGGGGCGGCGCGGGGCGTGGGAGTTGGCACCGGCGGCCGCGTGCGGGTCGGGGCGGCCGGCTGCGGACGGGGCGAGGTGCTGTCCATCGGCGGCGCATCGCGCGCGACGGTCGACGGCGGCAGCGCGGCGGTCTCGATCGGGCGGGTCGGGCGCGTGGCGGTGGCGGGCGCGGTGCCGCCGGCGATTTCGGTGGGAAGCTGCGGGCGCTGGGCGTCCGCCTCGTACTTGCGCGCCAGCTCGGTGCCGCGCTGTCGGTCCGACAGGCTGATGTAGCTGTCCATCTGCGCCAGCGCGCTCGAAGCCTGCGGCAGCCCGGCCGCCGACGCGCGCTGGGTCAGCGCATAGGCCTTCACCCAGTCGCGCTGCACCGCGTCGCCGTTGAAATACATCGTGCCCAGGACATATTGCGCGCGCGGTTCGCCCCGCGCGGCCGACTTCTCCAGCCACGGCAGCGCCAGGTCGCGCTTGTTGTTCTGGAACAGCGCGAGGCCGTAATTGTCCTCCGCCTGCGGGTGGCCCTGTTCGGCGGCCTTGCGATACCATTGTTCCGCCATCGGCAGGTCGACCGGCACGCCGCGCCCGAGCTTGTACGCCTGCCCCAGGTTGAACTGCGCATCGGAATCGCCGGCGACGGCGGGACCGCGCCATTCGTCGACCGCCTTCTTGTAATCGCCGCGCGCCCAGGCATCGACGCCCGCCTTGACGTCGGCCATCGCCGGCACCGCGAGACAGGCGGCCACCCCCGCTATTCCCAACCACGCACGCTTCATCGCCGCTTCCCGTTCGCCCTGATCGATCATGAATATCGTCCTTGCCCCGATATTGGCAAAGCTTCTCTTAAGCACCGCTGGATCGTCGCGGGACAACGTCGTCGGCCGGCCAATTTAGCGCCTAACAACGGCGGGCGGGACATTAACCACTTCTTATCGGAAGGCGTGCCAATTCTGCGACCATCAACAGATGGGCTCAGGGGTGGCAATGCGCGTACTTGCGATGGCATCGCAGAAGGGTGGGTCCGGAAAGACGACACTTTCCGGGCATCTCGCCGTACAGGCGCAACTCTCGGGTGCAGGCCCGGTTGTGCTGATCGATATCGATCCGCAGGGATCGCTGTCCGACTGGTGGAACGAGCGCGAGACCGAATTCCCGGCCTTTGCCCAGACCACCGTCGCGCGGCTGGCCGCCGATCTGGAGGTGCTGCGCCAGCAGGGCTTTCGGCTGGCGGTGATCGATACGCCGCCGGCAATCACCATGGCGATCCAGAGCGTGATCGCGGTGGCGGAACTGGTGGTGGTTCCGACCCGGCCCAGCCCGCACGACCTGCGCGCCGTCGGCGCCACGGTCGATCTGTGCGACCGCGCCGGCAAGCCGCTAATCTTCGTCGTCAACGGCGCCACGCCCAAGGCGCGGATCACCAGCGAGGCGGCGGTCGCGCTGTCGCAGCACGGCACCGTCGCGCCGGTCACGCTGCACCACCGCACCGATTTCGCCGCGTCGATGATCGACGGCCGCACCGTGATGGAAGTCGATCCCAAGGGGCGTTCGGCCGGTGAGGTCGACGCGCTGTGGAGCTATATTTCCGACCGGCTCGAGAAGAATTTCCGGCGCACCGTGTTCGCGACGCCGGCCGCCAACGGTTTTGCCGCTCCGCGCGGCGCAGGCGGGTTCGGCCGCCGGGTGGTGAGCTGATCATGGCCGGCGCTTTTGGAAAACCGACGGCGTCGCTGTCGTCCGGCCTGCTCGCCCGCAAGGGCCAGGCACGCCCCGCGATGAAGCCGCAGGGCTATCACACCTCACTCAATCTCGAGGATCTCGGCTGGAACGACATGGGGGAGGCGCCCGATGCCTATCCCGCGCCATTGCCGCCGCCAGCCCCGGTGCGCCCGCTGACCGCCAACGTCGCGCCGCTGGAGGACGCGCCGGTGCCGCAGGTGCTGGCCCAGCGCGAGGTACTGCGCGAGGAATATCCGCCGCTGCCGCCGGTCGAACTGCATGCCGAACCGGAAGCGGCGCCCGAATCCGCGCCGGTGGTGGAGACCCCCTCGCCCGTGCTGGTCCGGCCGGTCTCGCTCGCCACTGCTGCGCGCATCCGCCGCGAGGTTCGCACCAGCAAGCCCAAGGTCGCCTTCACGTTGCGGCTCGACGCGGATCGCCATCTGCGGCTGCGGCTGGCGTCGGCGTGCCGCAACCGTTCGGCGCAGGCGCTGGTCACCGAGGCGCTCGATGCGTTCATCGCTTCGCTCCCGGAAGTGGAACCGCTGATCGATCAGCTCAACGGGTCCGGGAAGGCTTGAGGGGTCCATCATGACGTTTCGCACCACCATCGCCGCCGTCACGCTCGCCGGGGCCACCCTGGCCGGGGGCATCGCCGCCACCGCCGCGGTCGATACCGGCGCGCCGCGCCGCGCCGCCGACGAAGCCAAGGCCGCGTCCAGGGCGCTGGCCGGGCACAAGATCGACAAGGCGGTCGCCGCCGCGGAAGCCGCGGTCGCGCTCCAGCCGCAAGAGGCGCGCTATCGCGCCCTGCTCGGCCAGGCCTATCTGATGGCGGGACGGTTCGTGTCGGCGTCGGACGCGCTGAAGGATGCGCTGGCGCTTAATCCGGCCGACGGCGCCGCCGCGCTGAACCTGGCGCTGGCGCAGATCGGCACCGGCAACTGGGCGACCGCGCGTGAGACGCTGGCCGCACACGAAGCCAGCATCGCCCCGGCCGATCGCGGGCTGGCGCTGGCGCTGGCCGGCGACCCCGGCACTGCCGTCGCGATCCTGACCGCCGCCGCGCGCGGACCGGAATCGGATGCCAAGACCCGCCAGAACCTCGCGCTCAGCCTGGCGCTTGCCGGGCGCTGGCCCGATGCGAAGTTCGTCGCCGGGCTGGATGTCGCGCCCGACCAGCTCGACAAGCGGATCATGCAATGGGCCGCGTTCGCGCGCCCGCAATCGGCATCGGATCAGGTCGCCGCGCTGCTCGGCGTGACGCCGATCGAAGATGGCGGCCAGCCGCAACGCCTCGCGCTCAACATCACCACGCAGGCGATGGCCGCGGTGGCGCAGGTGGTCGATCCGGTCGATGCGTTCAGGGCGGGCAATGGCGATGCGGCGAAGGTCGCTGCCGTCGCGGTGGCTACCCCTTCCGTGGAAACGCTGGCGGAAGGCGACGCGCCTGCGCCTGCGCCTGCGGTTACGGACGTCGCCTCTGTCCGCACCGTCGCGCCAACTGCGGGCGTGGTGTTCGGGCCGCGCGCCGAAATCGTCCAGTCGCTGCCGTCGCGCGCCAGCCGGCCCGCGCCGGTGCGCGCCGCCGCGCGGATCGCGCCGGACAAGCCGGTGCAGGTTGCCGTGGCGCCGCGCGTTCCGGCCAAGGGCAGCTTCTACGTCCAGCTCGGTGCATTCGAGAACGGCGCGGTGGCGCAGGACAAATGGGGCCATATGGTCCGCCGCAACGCCGCGCTGGCATCGCTGACCCCCGCCGGGGTGCAGGTGACGTCGGGCGGGACGAGCTTTTACCGGCTGTCGGTCGGCGGGTTCGCGCGCGGCGACGCCGATCGGCTGTGCGCCACCGTCAAGCGCGCGGGGGGGCGTTGCTTCGTCCGCGTCTCGACCGGCGATGCGGTGGCGAGTTGGGTGCGCACCGGCGGCGGCGTGCAACTCGCCGCGCGCTGAGCGTCCAGTCAATCCGGCCTCACCCCGGCCGCGTGCCGGAGTGGGCCAAGCCTGGATCGCTGCCCGCTGAATTTCGGCGTTTTCCCCGCATCGCAGCGCACCCCGGCACCGGCCCGGGGCGACTGGGCTGAGCGGAGTTCTCAGCCCTTCGCGGGGATTTCCTTCCCGCCCTTGAACATCCGCAGCACGCGCCCCTGCACCGGCAGGCCGTCGAACGGCGTATTGCCGATCGCCTCCGCGTCGATCGCCCAGGGTGTGCCCTCGTCGAACAGGATCAGGTCGGCGGGCTTGCCGGGCTCAAGCGTGCCGGCGTCGAGACCGAGCACGCGCGCCGGATGCGCGGCGAGCAGCGCGAACAGCCGGTCGAGCCCGATCTCCGCATCGCGCGCCAGCCCCAGCGCCAATGCCAGCAACGTGCGCGTCCCCGCCGCGCCCGGCGCCGAATCGGCGAAGGGCAGGCGCTTTTCCTCCGGCCCGCGCGGATCGTCGCCCGATGCCAGCACGTCGATCGTGCCGTCGGCCAGCGCGGCCATACACGCCCGGCGATCCGCTTCGGCGCGCAGCGGCGGGGAGAGGTGGGCGTAGGACCGGAAATCGCTGACCGCGATATCGGATAGCATCAGGTGCGCCGGCGTGATGCCGCAAGTGACGGCGACGCCGCGCCGCTTGGCCGCGCGGATCAGGTCGAACCCCGCGCCGGTGGTAACCTGACGGATGTGCAGCCGCGCGCCGGTATCCTCGGCCAGCATCAGATCACGCGCGATCGCCAGCGCCTCCGCCACGGCGGGGGCCGCGGGCAGGCCGAGCAGAGTCGCGGTGAGGCCGTCGGTAGCGACCGCATCGCCGGTCAGGCGGGCGTCCTCGGCATGGCTGACCACGGTCAGGCCGCAATCGCGGGCATAGGCCAGCGCCTTGCGCATCAGCCCCGAATCGCCGATCCAGCGCCGTCCGGTCGCCACCGCGCGCGCGCCGGCCGAGGCGTTGATCGCCATTTCGGCGAGATCGACTCCGGCCAACCCCCGCGTCGCGGCGCCGAGCGGATGGACCCACAGCTCCGGCTTGCCCATCGTCGCGGCGCGGCGGATGATGCCGGGATCGTCGAGCACCGGCGACTGATCGGGCATCAGTCCGACGCGGACCACGCCGCCGTCGCGGCACGCCGCCTTGTCGACCGCGAACGCGCCGAGATCGACGATGCCGGGCGCGAGCGTCCGGCCGGCGCAATCGATGATCGTCGCCCCGGTCGTATCCTCGCCCGCCGCAATAGCATCCCCGTCAATCACCAGCGTGCCGGTGCGGATGCCGCCGGCCGGGCAGACGATCTTCGCGTTGGTGAAGGCGGTGCGGCTCATGCCCAGCCCTCCACGCCGCGTTCATTGCGGGTCAGCACGTCGAGGCAGGCCATGCGGACAGCGACCCCCATCTCGACCTGTTCGGTGATCGCGGATCGGGTAGCGTGATCGGCCACCGTGGAATCGATCTCCACACCGCGATTCATTGGCCCGGGATGCATGACCAGGGCATCGTCCTTCGCCCGCGCCAGCCTTTCCAGCGTCAGCCCATAGCGGGCGTGATATTCGCGGGTCGACGGGATGAAGCCGCCCGACATGCGTTCGTTCTGGACGCGCAGCATCATCACCACGTCGGCCCCCTCCAGCGCGGCATCGAAATCGGTGAAGGGGGTGACGCCGAAATCCTCGATCGCGGCGGGCATCAGCGTCGAGGGCGCGCAGACGCGCACCTCCGCCGCCAGCGCGGTGAGCGCGAGGATGTTCGAGCGGGCGACTCGGCTGTGCAGCACATCGCCACAGATCACCACCCGCTGCCCCTCGACCCGGCCACGGCGGCGGCGGATGGTCAGCGCGTCGAGCAGGGCCTGGGTCGGGTGCTCGTGGCGGCCGTCCCCGGCGTTGAGCACCGGGCAATCGACCTTGTCGGCGATCAGTTGCACCGCCCCGGACGCCATGTGGCGGATGACGATCACGTCGGCGCGCATCGCGTTGAGCGTCACGGCGGTGTCGATCAGCGTTTCGCCCTTCTTCACGCTCGATTGCGCGGCGTGCATGTTGACGACGTCCGCCCCCAGCCGTTTGCCGGCGATCTCGAACGAGAGAAGCGTGCGGGTCGAGTTCTCGAAAAAGGCGTTGATCTGGGTCAGGCCCGCCAGCCGTCCGTCGCCCTTGGCGCGGGTGCGGTTGGATTCGATCCATTGCTCGGCTTCGTCGAGCAGGAACATGATCTCATGCGGCTGCAACCCGGCGATGCCGACGAGGTGCCTGTGTGGAAACGCTTCACGCCCGTGGAGGAGCGCGGCGGGACGGTGATCGGACGGTGACATTAAAGCGTTCCGCTACCCTGCGCGGCGGCGGGGGGCAAGCGGGCGTCACCGCGTGATGGCAGCGGACGCGAGTTTCTGGAGCGCCTTCACGTGCGTGGCGAACGCCTTGGCGCCCAGCGGCGTGAGCGCCAGCCAGGTCCGCACGCGACCGCCGGTCGTGGCCTTGCGGACTTTCACATAGCCGGCGCCGTCAAGCTGGCGCAGGTGTTTGGACAGCACCGAATCGCTTACCTCCAGCGCGTCGCGCAGCAGCGCGAACTCGACCTCTTCGGCGGAGGAGAGGATCGCGCAGGCCTGAAGCCGGGCGGGCGCGTGGATGACCGGATCGAAACCGCTCGCGTTCATCGCTGCGCTCGCTGCTCGCTGTCATACAACCGTTCCCACAGCCAGTCGCAGAACACGGCGACCACGAACGCGAGCAGCGCGCCCTCCCACGGGGGGATCACGCCGAGGCCCAACGTCGGGTTGGTGGCGACAAGGATCGCCAGCAACAGCACGAACTGCGGCACCGCGACCCATAATGTTCTCCCGGAACGGAGCCCGTTGACCCAACGGCCGGTCGCTGCGCGCCGCCAACGATAGACGGCGAAGCCTGTCCCGATGAGGCCGACGACGCTCAGGCCGTACCAGGCCTGTGGCAAGCCCTGCGCCGCCGCCCAGGCAGCCATCAGCGCGCCGACGATCAGGTGATAGTAGAATGGGAGCGGTTTGAGCTCGCTGGCCCTGATCCGTGCCGCCCGCATCGCGGCAAGGGCGTCGGCGGCATCGCTCGGTTCGGTCATGGTGGCCATCCTTTCCAATGTGGAAAGTGATTTATGCCTGACTTTCCAACTTGGCAAGTATAAACTTTCCGACATGGCAAGTCAGTGATGGGCCAGCGCGTCGATGGCCGCTTGCAGGATGTGCGCGGCGGCGAGGCTGTCGACCCGTTCGGCACGCTTGGCGCGGGACAGGTCCTGCTCGATCATCACCCGTTCGACCGCGACGGTCGACCAGCGTTCGTCCCACAGCAGGATCGGCAGATCCCAGTCGGCGAGGTTGCGGGCAAAGGCGCGGGTCGACTGGGTGCGCGGCGAATCGGTCCCATCAAGGTTGAGCGGCAGCCCGATCACCAGCCCCTTGACCGATTGAGGCGCCAGCATGGCGGCGAGCGCGACCTTGTCGGCGGTGAACTTCGTGCGTCGGATCAGCGGGGCGGGGGAGGCGAAGCTCCACCCGGCATCGCACAGCGCGGTGCCGATCGTCTTGGTGCCGACGTCGAGGCCGAGCAACCGCCCGCCCGTCGGCAGCGCCGCGCGAAAATCGACA
>NZ_DATMGG010000187.1:0-11084 GCF_035555815.1 Sphingomonas sp. | reverse complement strand
GCGCGCAGGTGCGCGGCGTGCGCCTCGCGCTGCAACTGCGCGGCGCGGCGTTCATATTCGCCCATCTCCGCCGAATAGACCACCGACAGCAGCAGCCCCGACAGCGCCGAATAGGCCCAGAACCATTGCAGCACCGCCAGCGCATAGCTGGCGATGGTCGCGTCCTCCCAGTTGCGCATCGGCATGAACAGGTGAAAGATCAGGAAATTGACCACGGCGTGCATCACCGAACACGCCAGTGCCGCCACCACCGCCAGCACCAGCCGCCGCGACAGCGCCGCCCCGCGCGTACGCACATGGAAGGCGGCGATCCCGAACGACAGCAGCACGCCGATCGCGGTGACGATCGCGCGCGGCGCCAGGAAACTGGCGTCGTCCCCCGCGCCGGTCATGATCCGGCCGGCGGTCATCACGCCGAACTGCGCCGCCCAGAACAACAGGATGGTGACGGTGGTGATGCGCCGGGTGAGCTGCGTGGGGAGCGGCGGTGGCGGCGCCGGCGGCACGACGGCGTTCATGCCATAGTGCTATTACTACCACCCCGCCAAAGCCAAGCGCGACCGATGCCGTTCGTGGGCCAGACGATGCGTTTGGCAGCGCGCGAGGCCCTTTGTCGCACCTCGGGCGGCTTTTGCGACATTCGGGTGCCGTGTTCCGGCACCGCGGCCTAGCGTGGCGTCATGTATACCGCGTCCCACATCGACAGCTTCACCCTGCCGCACGAAGCGCCACGCCCGATCGTCAAGCGCGGCGCGCTGACGATGACGGTCGAACCGGTCGAAATCTGCTGGAACGGCCGGCGCGTGCCGCTGTCTCCGATCGAGGCGACGCTGCTCGGCGCGTTGATCCGCCGCAGCCGGATGCGCTGGGAAGATGCCCACGATCTGCTCGCCGACCATGGCTCCTGCCCCGAAAGCCGCGACGTGCTGATCCACCGCATCCGCCGCAAGTTCGCCATGATCGGCGCGCGCGACCCGATCGAGACATTGCGCGGCTGGGGTATCCGTTTCCGCGCCGAACGCGACATCTATGGATCGACCGCCTTTTGGATCGGCGCGCGGGAGAGCGATCAGCCCGACGCGATCTGACCGGCCCGGGCGAACCGATAATTCTCGTCTGCTGCCCCCGGACTGCCAATCTTTTGCGACAAATCGCTGCTAACCCGCGCCGAATGGTGTCGGGACCTGCCCGGCGAGTACCGGGTGGAGTTGATCGGCGTGGCAAAGAACGGGTTGTGGCTGGGCGTCGCTTTGGCGCCAATGATGACGGTGCCGGCGGCCGCGCAACAGGCGACGACGCCCGAACCCGCCGACCACGCCGCCGCCGGGCAAGCGCCCGACGAGGACGAGCTTGGCCCCGACATCACCGTCACCGGCGCGCGGGAGCGCGGCGCGGTGCCCGGCGACATCAAGCCCGACATTCAGCTCAGCCCCGCCGATATCCGCTCCTACGGCGTCAGTTCGATCTCCGAGCTGCTCAACGAACTCGGGCCGCAAGTGCGTAGCGGCCAGGGGCGCGGCGGCGCGCCCGTGGTGCTGCTCAACGGCCGCCGCGTCTCGGGCTTCTCCGAGATCCGCGACATCCCGACCGAGGCGATCGAGCGAGTCGACATCCTGCCGGAGGAGGCCGCGCTCGGCCTGGGCTATCGCCCCGATCAGCGCGTGGTGAACTTCGTCCTGCGCCGCCGTTTCCGCGCCTATACCGGCGAAATCGCCGGCGGCGGGGCGACCGGCGGCGGGCTCTACACCGGATCGGCCGACCTCACCCGGCTGACGATCAGCCGCGATCGCCGGTTCAACCTCAATCTCCACTACGACGGCGGCACCGCGCTGTACGAGGCCGACCGCGATATCATCCCGACGCCGACGCAGGGTGCGTTCAGCATCCCCGGCAACGTCACTCCGGCGCTGGACGGCGCGACCGAGATCGACCCCGCCCTGAGCGCGCTCGCCGGCCAGCCGGTGACCGTCGCCGGGGTGCCGATCGGGCAGAACAGCGCGCTGGCGCTGAGCGACTTCCTGCTGCCCCGGACCGCGAGCAGCCTCGCCAACTATCGGACGCTGAACGCGGCCAACCGCACGCTGTCGACCAACGCCACCTACAGCCGCACCATATTCGGCAACGTCAGCGCCTCGCTCAACGGCACTTTCGCCGCCACGGCGAGCGCGTCCGAACTGGGGCTGGGCAGCGGCGCGCTGGAGGTGCCGGCGAACAGCCCGTTCTCACCCTTCGCCAGCCCGGTGCTGGTCAACCGCTATTTCGTGGAGGCCGGCGCGCGCGAGCGTGAGGTCGCCGGGAATACCGGCCACCTCGGCCTCGTACTCAACGGCGACGTCGGCAAATGGCGGTGGTCGTTCACGGGCGGCTTCGACCGCGCCTTTTCGCGCACGTTGAGCGACACCACGCTCGATCTGGCGGCGGCGCAGGCGCGGATCGACGCCGGCGATCCGACGGTCGATCCGTTCAACTACCTCAGCCCCGCGCTGCTCGGCGATTACCGCCGCGACTATGCGCGCTCGATCACCACGACCGGCAATGCCGAGGCGACCGCGAGCGGGCCGGTGATGACGCTGCCCGCCGGCAAGCTGGTCGCGTCGTTGAAGTCGGGATACGAGACCAGCAGCTTCGACGCCCATGCGTTCCGCTCCGGCCTGCTCAGCGACAGCGATCTCGACCGCCAGACCGGCACCGTCCAGGCCAGCGTCGACCTGCCGATCGCCAAGCGCGGCAATTTCCTGGGCGCGATCGGCAATCTGTCGGTCAACGCCAACGCCGCGCTCAACCACGTCTCCGATTTCGGCGACCTCAAGACCACCGGCTATGGGGTGCGATGGTCGCCGATCGACGCGATCCGGGTGATCGCCTCGGTCAACCAGACCGAGAGCGCCCCGAGCGTGTCGCAGCTCGGCAACCCTGTGGTGGTGACGCCCGATACGCGCGTGTTCGACTATGTGCGTGGCGAGAGCATCGACATCACCAGCGTCGCCGGCGGCAATCCGCTGCTGAACGCCGAAAGCCGCCGCGTCACCAAGCTGGGCCTGACGCTGAAGCCGCTGGGCAGCACCGACCTGACCGTCACCGCCAACTACGTGAAGGCGCGCACCCGCGATCCGATCGCCAGCTTTCCCAGCCCGACCGAAGCGATCGAGGCGGCGTTCCCCGACCGCTTTACCCGCGATGACGAGGGGCGGCTGGTCCGCATCGATACCCGCCCGGTCAATTTCGCGCGCGAGGACAGCCAGGAACTGCGCTGGGGGTTCAACTTCGCCAAGCGGATCGGCCCGGCCCCGCCCCAGCGCCCGGCGGGCGGCTTTCGCGGACCCGGCGGCGGTTTCGGCGGTCCGGGCGGCGGCTTCGGCGCTCCCGGCGGGGGGTTCGGTGGCCGCGACGAAGGCGGCGGCGCCCCAGCCACCCGCCCCGGCACCACGGCGGGAGAGAATAGCGCCACGCCGCCCGCGACGGATACGGTCGCGGCAACGGGGGCGAGCACCGACACTCCGCCGGCGGGTGGCGGCAGCGACGCCGATCGCCGCCGTAACTTCATGAACACCATGGCCAATCCCAACAACCCGCGCGGGCAGGCGATGGCGCGTGCGATGAGCGGTGGGCGGCTGCAATTCGCCGCCTATCACACCTGGCATCTCCAGGATCAGATCCTGATCCGCCCCGGCGTCCCGGTGCTCGACCTGCTCGACGGATCGGCGACCGGCAGCCGCGGCGGCCAGCCGCGCCACGAGATCGAGGTGCAGGCGGGGGGCACGCTCAACGGCTATGGCGTGCGGCTGTCGGGCAACTGGCAGTCGGGAAGTTCGGTGAACGGCGGCACCGCCAACGCGCCGACCGACCTGAAATTCTCGTCGCTGGCGACGCTCAACCTGCGGCTGTTCGCCAATTTCCAGCCGAACATGGCGCTGGTGCGGGCCAATCCGTGGCTGCGCGGGACACGGGTGTCGCTGAACGTCACCAACCTGTTCGACGCCCGGCTGCACGTCACCGACGCAAGCGGCGCGACCCCGATCAACTATCAGCCCGACCTGCTCGACCCGACCGGGCGCACGGTCAAGCTGAGCATCCGCAAGCTGTTCTTCTAACGGCAATCCCGCATCAGCCACTCGACCGCCCCGCCTTTGGGGCGGTCGAGCGTGATCCGGCGGATGAGCACCGGCGTGGCGAGTTGTTCCCTGTCGTCGGCCGGCGCCGCCTGGATCGCGCGCACCACCGCCATGCCGCTAACGACGCGGCCGAACACGGCGAAACCCTGCCCGTCGGGATTGCGCTGCCCGCCGAAATCCATCGCCGGCGAATCGCGCACGACGATCGACCAGCTCGACGTCGCACTGTCGGGCGCGGCGCGGGCCATCGACAGCGCGCCGGCGACATGGCGCAGCCCGGTCACCGAGGTGCGCTCCATCGGGATGGGGGCAAAGGCGGCGAATTCCGGTCCGTCGCGCGCCTGCATCTGGATGACGTCGATCGGTACGGGGTTGAGCACGGCGCGGTCGCTGCGGACGGTGCGGAAGAATGTGCCGCCATCGAAATGGCCGGCCTGCATATAGCGCAGGAAATTGCACGCGGTGACCGGCGCTTTCCCCGTCTCGATCACCGCGCGGATCGTGCCGCGCGCGGTGTCGATCCGCACCACCGGCGGCCGCTCCGCCGCCGCCAGCTCGCCCGGCGGGGTGACCGCGACCGCGAGCAAAACCGCCGCGCACCGCCAAGGGGAGGCCGTCCTCGGGCGGAGCGCGACGGTCCCGGTGGCGCCGCTCACTTGCGCTGCGACGCCTGCCAAGCCTGATATTTGTCGATCGCGTCCGACTGCATCAGGATCTTGGAACCCGGATCGATCGTGACGGCGGCGAACGGACCGGCGGCGATCTGGCCGGTGCCGTCGGCCATCGGCAGCGTCACCGTCCGGCCGTCGACCCGCACGTCGAGCGGCATCGGGAACGGCACGTTGTCGGGCGTCTGCCAGCGCAGCTTGAGCATCCCGCCCTCATGCGCGCGCACCAGCTTGGGCAAGCCCGCCTTGTAGAGATACGCGTCGAAGAACCACTTATAGTCCTTCCCCGTCACCTGGTTGACGATCTTCAGGAAGCCCTGGGTGGTGCCGAACTGCGGGGTGAAATTGCCCGGCTTCGGATCGTCGCGGCCATAGACGAGGATGCGGATCGACTTGAAGAAGGCGTCGTCGCCGATCAGCTGGCGCAGCGTGTGCGCGACCCAGCTTCCCTTTGGATAGATGTCGCCGCGCGGGCCGGTCGGGTCGGCATAGACCCATTTTTCGTCGCGCTCGGCGCCGCTGACCAGCGGCTGTTCGTTGCGGATGCCGGCGCGCTGCGACTTCAACTGCGCCATGTAATCGATCTCGCCGCCCTGATATTGGGACAGCAACGGCTGCGCGTAGGAGCCGAGTCCCTCGTGCAGCCACAGGTCGTCGTAGTTCGCCGCGGAAAGCTGGTTGGCGAACCATTCGTGGCCGAATTCGTGGTTCATCAGCCAGTCCCAGCCGAACGGCGTCTTGGGATAATCGTTGGAATATCCCACCATGGTCTGGTTCTCGAGGCCGGAGAACGGCACGCGGATCACGCCCATCTTCTGGTCCGCCCACGGATAGGGGCCGATCACCGCTTCCCAGAATTCCAGCGTCCGGGGGAATTCGGCGAACAGTTCCGCCGCCTTCGCCTCCTCGCCCGGCAGATAGTAGAAGCGCATCGGGATAGTGTTGCCGAAGCGGCTCTTATAATCGCCCTCCATCACCTTGTAGGGGCCGACGTCGAGCACCGAGCCATAGGTGTGGATACTGCGCGCCGCCCAGTTCCACGTCGTCCAGCCCGGCGCCTCGGTCTTGCTCACCAGCTTGCCGTTGCCGACCGCCATCAGCCCCGTCGGCACGGTATAATGAAGGTCGGTGGTCGCCGGCTTGAGCGTCGGGTGGTCGAGGCACGGATAGAGCAGGTCGCAGCCGCCGCCCCACAGCGAGGTGTCGATCCACGGGGATTTGCCGTCGGGCGTCGTCGTCCACGTGGTGCCGCCTTCCCACGGCGGCCGCTTGGCGAGTGGCGGCGTGCCGGAGAACACCACCCTGGCGACGAACCGCTTGCCCGCCGGAATCGGGTTCGGCAGCGTGATGCGAAGCTGCCCGTCCGGGTTCGAATAGGCGGTGGGCGCGATCGTCCTGCCATCGACGCTGATCGAGGCGATGCTGAACTTGGGGAACATGTCGAGGATCAGCACCGGCACCGGCCGGCTCGACGTGAGCGTCAGCGTCGCGGTGCTCTCGATCCGCTTCTGATCGGGATAGACCTTGGTTGCCAGGTCGAGATGCTCGAACGTCAGCGCAAGTTGCTCGGGCGGCATCACCCCACCCATCTTGCGCGTCTGCGCGGTGACGAACTTCGGGTCGGCGGGGTCGGTTATCGGCGCCGCCACCTGGCGTTGCGCCATCGCGGCAGGGGCCAGCGCGACCAGCGCGCTCCCCGCGATCAAAGCCCGGATGGCCGCTGTCCGCATCTCGTATTCCCCTCCCGCGATCGCTTGTCGTTGAAGCGTGGGGCGGTACGTACCGGCCCCACGCCCGTCCAGCCTAGAACCCCTTTTGCAGACGCACGTAGAAGAAGCGACCGCGCGAGTTGAAGGTGAGGTTGTCGAAGCCGTTGTAGTAGTTGCCCTCCAGCCACGGCGGCATCGCGTCGCCGACGTTCTCGACGCCCAGCGTCATCCGCGCCTTCTGGGCCTCCCAGTCGTACATCAGCGCGATGTCGTGCTGGATATAGTCCTCGGCACGCAGCCGGGCGCCGTTGACCAGCAGCGAGGCGTCGTTGCGGACCGGGCCGACGTAACGCATGCCATAGGTCGTGGTGAACGGCCCGATCGTCCAGGTGGCGCGGCCGGTCGCCTTGTAGCGCGGGATCGTCCCCAGCGCTGTGGTGAAGGTGCCGACACGCTCGACCGCGGGCTGGTTCGGCGCCGGCGACAGCTTGTAGCTGTCGGTATAGGTCACGTCGCCGCGCAGATCGAGCTTGCCCGCCGACCCGAGATCCATCCGGTAGTTGACGCCGATGTCGATGCCCTTGATCTTCTGATCGAGCAGGTTGGCGCGGCCGGCGAACACTTCGTACAGCGAATTGTCCGGGTTGCGCGTCACCAGAGTCTCGAACCCGCTGACCCCCGCGGCATTCTGCGCGATGATATAGTCGGGGTCGGGAATGCCGATGATGTCGGCCTTCTTGATGCGGAAGAAGTCGACGGTCAGCGACAGGCGCGGGACGAAGCTGGGCGTGAACACCGCGCCGACCGTCAGCGTGTCGGCGGTTTCGGGCCGCAGATTGGGGTTGCCGCCCGCCACCACCCAGGCGCCGGTGACGACCGGGGACTGGGTGCCATGGCATCCGGCCAGCGACGCATAGCCGGCGCCCTGACAAGGATCGGTCAACGGTCGATAGCCGCGCGTCTGCGTCGAGTTCGCCTCAGTGAAGTTCGGCGCGCGGAAACCGGTGCCCCACGAACCGCGGATCAGCAGGTCGCGGATCGGCTTCCACTTCACCCCGACCTTGGGATTGGTGGTGCTGCCGAACGCATCATAGTCGGAATAGCGCACCGCCGCCTCGACATCGAGGCTGTAGACCAGCGGAATGTCCTTGAGCAGCGGCAGCCCGACCTCGCCATAGACTTCCTTGACCTTGCGGGTCGGCGGCAGGAACGGCGGGGTCTGGGTGGTATAGTCGGCGGCGTTGTCCTGGAACTGCTCGTAGCTTTCCTCGCGATATTCGGCGCCGACCGCGATGTTGACGGTGCCGTAGGGCAGCTTGAACAGCGGCCCGGCGATATTGGCGACGAACGACCGCAAATCGGCGTTCACGTCACGCCAATGCTGTGCCGACACCGACGCCAGTTGCGCCTCGGTGATCGATCCGGCGGGGCCGAACAGGTTGATCGGCACGCATCCGGCGGTCTGCGCGCAGGTCGTGTTGAGGTAGAATTTGCGCGTGGGATCGTCGATCGCGAGCTGGAAGCGCGACTGGACGATGCCGAAGCCGCTGTTGGTATATTGGTCGAGATGCTGGACGTTGGCCGACACGTCCCAGTTCCACGAACCGACCTTCCCCTCCAGCCCGGCGACGATGCGATAGAGCTTGGCGTCGACTTCGTTGCGGCGGCTGTTGCCCAGCCCTTCCTCGACGAAGGTGCGATAGACGGTCAGGTCGCGGCCGAACGGGTTGGTCGGGCTCGCCGCGCCGACGGTGACGGTGCCGTCGTAATAATCGGGCGCCAGGAAGCCGAGCGAATGGCGCGTGCTGTAACCGGCCTCGACGAATGCCTCGATGCCGCTGGTCAGTTCGTAATGGCCATTGGCGCTGACGTTGATCTGGCGGATCGCCGATGCGCTCGATTCATAGGCCCAATAGTTGACGCCGTCGTTCGCGGCGAGGCCGTCGTCGGCGGTCAGCGCGCCGGGGAATCGGGCGTCGCGATAGTCGGACAGCGAGCTATAGCCGGTCGCGCCGTCCTTCAGGATCAGGATCGCGTTGGGCCGGGAGGGGTCCAGCCCCTTGAAGGCGGTGCTGGTGGTCGGCGCGGAGTCGCGATAGTTGCGTCCGCCCATCGACCGCCAGTCGGGATCGAGGCTGACCGGGCGATCGCCGATGACGTTGCCGCCCGATTCGCGATAGCTGGCGTTGACGATGAAGCCGCCCCGGCTGCCCTTCATGCCGAACGTGCCGCTGAGTTCGTAGTTGGGCAGGTCACCGCGACTGGAGACGCCGGAGCCGGCCTTGAGCAGGACGCCGTCATAGTCGCGCCGCAGGATCGAGTTGACCACGCCGGAGATCGCGTCGGAGCCGTAGACCGCGGAGGCGCCGTCCTGCAGCACCTCGACGCGGTCGATCATGTCGAACGGGATCGAGTTGAGGTCGACCGTGCCGCCGGCCGAGTTGGACAGCATCCGGCGGCCGTTGAGCAGCACCAGCGTGTTGACCGCGCTCAGCCCGCGCAGGGCGATGTTGGCCGAACCGTCGTTGCCGCGACCCGCGCTGTCGCTGGCCGCCGCGCTGGCGACCGGCAGTTCGCGCAGCAATTCGCCGATGCTGGTGCGACCGGTGCGGTTGATCTCCGCGCTGTCGAGAATGGTGAGCGGCGCCGGGCCGGTCAGATCGCCCGATGGCAAGCGTGATCCGGTGATGACGATTTCGGGATTGTCCTGAGTCGCGCCGCCGTCACCTGACGCATCCTGCGCCCAGACTGGCGACGCCATCACCAGCGGTGCCGCAGCGGCGGCCAGAAAGGCGGCTTTCCGAAGTTTCCTCACGCTAGACCCCTTTTTGTCTTGCTGAACCTGCCCGCGTCGGTTTTCCGACTCACCGGGAATATACTGTATACGATCTTTGGAGCACCTTGTCCAACGAGCCGACCTCTGATGCGCGCGGCTTGCGGCGGATGAAGTAATCGAACTGGCCCCACACACAAAAAAAGGATCGCACCCCAGGGGGATGCGATCCTTTTCTTGTCGCGCGCGGCGCCAATCAGATGCCGGTGACGGCCTTGCCCTTGCTCGCCAGGCTGCGGGTGCGGCCATAGAGCAGGTAGAGGATGATCCCGACCACGTTCCAGCCGACGAACCGCGTCAACGTGTGCAGCGGCAGGCTCGACATCAGATAGAGGCAGCCGAGGATGGCCAGCGTGCCGACGATATAGGGCTGCGGGCAACGGAACACCCGCTTCAGCTCCGGCGCGCGCTTGCGCAGGATCATCATGCACGCCGCGACCGCGATGAAGGCGAGCAGCGTGCCGGCGTTGGCCAGCTCGGCGATCTCGTCGAGGCGGAAGAAGCCCGCGACCACCGCGACGAACACGCCGGTCACCGCCGTGATCACCACCGGCGAACCGGTGCGTTCCGACACCTTGCTCAGCCCGCGTGGCAGCAGCCCGTCGCGCGCCATGACGAAGAAGATGCGGCTCTGCCCGTACATCATCACCAGGATGACCGAGGGCAGCGCAATCAGCGCCGCGAGACCGATCGCCCACGCCGCCGCCGGATGCTCGAGCGTGCGGAGCACATAGGCGAGCGGCTCGGCAGACTTGCCAAGGTCGATATAGCCCGCCGCGCCGATCGCCGACACCGCGACCAGCATGTAGATGAAGGTGCAGGCGGCCATCGATCCGATGATGCCGATGGTCAGGTCGCGGCCCGGATTCTTGGCCTCCTCGGCGGAGGTCGCCACGGCGTCGAAGCCATAGAAGGCGAAGAACACGATCGCCGCCGCCGCCATCACCCCGCGCTTGACCCCGTCGGGGCTGACCGTGCTGCCGAAACCATAGGGCATGAACGGTTCGAAATTGCCGCCGGTGAAGGCGGGCAGCGCCAGCGCGACGAACAGCGCCAGCGCCATCAGCTTGATCGCGACGAGGATGATGTTGAACGTCGCGCTCTCCCGCGTGCCCGCGATCAGCATTCCGGCGATCGCCAGCGCGACCAGCACCGCCGGCAGATTGATGATCCCGCCCGCGTGCGGCCCGGACAGCAACAGCGGCGGCAGATGGATGCCCGCCGCCTCGATCCAGCCGACCAGATAGGCGGACCAGCCGACCGCGACGGTGCTGCACGCCAGCGAATATTCGAGGATCAGGCTCCACCCGACGATCCAGGCGATCGATTCGCCGATCACCGAATAGGTGTAGGTATAGGCGCTGCCCGCGGTGGGGATCAGCGTCGCCATTTCGGCATAGGCGAGCGCGGCGAAGGCGCAGACGGCGCCGGCGATGGCAAAGGACAGGACCACCGCGGGTCCGGCGCGGTCGGCGCCGACGCCGGTCAGCGTATAGATGCCGGTGCCGACGATCGCGCCGATGCCCAGCGCGATCAGATGCGGCCAGCTCAGCGTCTTGCGGAGCGCGCGATCGGGCTCATGCGCCGAATGCGTGTCGAGGGGCTTCAACGGCCCCAAAATTCCTCTCGCCAAAAAATCCCCCCTTTGTCGTTATCGCCGTCAAACCACCGAGAAGCCGGCCCAGAACGGGTCCTCCCGGTCGATCCAGATCGTGTTGAAGCCGGTCGCGATCGCCGATCCTTCGATGGACGGGATGATCGC
>NZ_DATMGG010000186.1:0-14002 GCF_035555815.1 Sphingomonas sp. | reverse complement strand
CGACCGGGCCGACGTTCGACTTGTCCCACACCTGCACCGACAACAGCCGGGGTTCGGGCGCCGACACGGTGGCGACCTGGGTGATCGGCATGTGGCTGCCATAGACCTCGACCGTCACCGGATCGAGCAGCGTGACCGAGGCCCGGCCGGTGCGCAGGCCGGTCAGGTCGTGCTTCAGCGCCTCGACCGCGCCGGCCATGCGGCGCTCGAGATCGGATTTGTCATAAGCGGCCATGGCGGTAGTCCTTTTCAGGCGTTGTTCTGGACGACGGTCGACGTGCCTTCGCCGCGGATCACCGCGGCCAGATTGCCCTCGTCCCGGATGTTGAAGACCACGATCGGGATGTTGTTGTCGCGGCACAGCGCCACCGCGCTGGCGTCCATCACCTTGAGATCGTCGGCGAGCACGCGATTGAACGTCAGCGTGTCATAACGTTTGGCGGTCGGCACCTTCTTGGGATCGGCGTCATAGACGCCGTCGACGCTGGTGCCCTTGAACAGCGCGTCGCAGCCCATTTCGGCGGCGCGCAGCGCGGCGGTGGTGTCGGTGGTGAAGAACGGCAGCCCGGTGCCGGCGGCGAACAGCACCACCCGCCCCTTTTCCATATGCCGCACCGCCTTGCGCCGGATATAGGGTTCGCACACCGACGCCATCGGGATCGCCGACTGGACGCGGGTATCGACGCCCAGCTTTTCGAGCGCATTCTGCATGGCGAGCGCGTTCATCACCGTCGCCAGCATCCCCATGTAATCCGCACTCGCGCGGTCGAAACCCTGCGCCGCACCGGCCAGGCCGCGAAAGATGTTGCCGCCCCCGACGACCAGGCACAGCTCATGCCCGGCCTCCTTCGCCGCCGCGACTTCGCCCGCGACCCGGTCACAGGTGGCGGGATCGATGCCGAACTGGCCCTGCCCCATCAGGACTTCGCCCGAAAGCTTGAGAAGGATTCGGTTGAAGCGCGGACGAGTCACATGAACCTGCGAAATCTGGGCGGTGGAGGGAGGCGAGCGGACCTTAGGCGCGGCATCCGGCGATGCCAAGCCGCGAACCGCCGGGCCATGTCGGATCGTGCGATCTGCGGGCAACCAGCCCAAACATGCAAACGGCCGCCCGCAGGCGGCCGTCGTGGCGATACCGGCGACCGGCGACGCGTTCTGCGCCGCCGGTCGACAGGGATCAGTTCGCCTTGATACCGGCGGTCGCGGCGACCTCGGCGGCGAAGTCGCTCGCTTCCTTCTCGATGCCCTCGCCCAGCTGGAACCGGACATAGTCCTTGAGCACGATGGTGGTGCCCGCGTCCTTGCCCGCCTTGGCGACGACGTCGGCCACCGGCGTCTTGCCGTCCATCACGAACAGCTGGCTGAGGAGGGCGTTCTCCTTGGCGAACTTCTTGATCGAACCCTCGACCATCTTGGCGACGATGTCGGCGGGCTTGCCGCTCTCGCTCGCCTTTTCGGTGGCGATCGCGCGTTCGCGCTCGATCACCGACTGGTCGAGACCGCTCTCGTCCAGCGCCAGCGGGAAGGCCGCCGCGATGTGCATCGCGATCTGCTTGCCCAGCGGCTCCAGCACGTCGACGCCTGCGTCGCTCTCCAGCGCGACCAGCACGCCGATCTTGCCCAGGCCGGGCGACTGTTGGTTGTGGACATAGGGGATCACCGCGCCCTGCGACACTTCCAGCCGCTTGGCCCGGCGCACCGCCTGGTTCTCGCCGATGGTGGCGATGTTGTTGGTCAGCACTTCCTCGACGGTCTTGTCGCCCAGCGACGCCGCCTTGATCGTGGCGATATCGTCGCCCAGTTCGAGCGCCACTGCGGTCACGTCACGCACGAACGACTGGAACTGATCGTTCTTGGCGACGAAGTCGGTCTCCGAATTCACCTCGATCGCGGCGCCCTTCGGCCCGGCGACGGCGACGCCGATCAGGCCCTCGGCCGCGGTCCGGCTCGACTTCTTGGCGGCGGCGGCCAGGCCCTTGGTGCGCAGCCAGTCCATCGCGGCGTCCATGTCGCCGTTCGCTTCGGTCAGCGCCTTCTTGCAATCCATCATGCCCGCGCCGCTCTTTTCGCGCAGGTCCTTCACGGCAGCGGCTGTGATCTCGGCCATGTCAAAATCCCTCAAATCTGAAATGAAAATCCGTTCGCACCCAGCTTGTCGAAGTGCCGCTCTTCTTCCGCCGATGTTGCAGAAGAAAGACGGTGCTTCGACAGGCTCGGCACGAACGGGAAAATAATGGGCTGTCGAAGCGCCCGGTTATGCGTCGATCTGGCGCTCGCCCTCGACGGCCGTCTCCGGCGTGCTCGCGGCGGCGACCTGCTCGGCAGCAACCGGGGCCGGCTCGGCAGCGGCGACCGGGGGCAACTCGACGATCGGATCGGCGCTCAGCGCTTCCTCGGCCGGCGGCTCGGCCATCGCGCCCAGATCACGGCCCGACGCGGCCTGCGCCTGCTGCCCGCCACGGGTCGCGGCGATCGCGATCGCTTCGCAATACAGGCGGATCGCGCGGCTGGCGTCGTCGTTCGCCGGCACCGGGAACGCGATGCCGTCCGGGCTGACGTTCGAATCGAGGATCGCGACGACGGGGATGCCCAGCGTGTTGGCTTCCTTGATCGCCAGCTCTTCCTTGTTGGCGTCGATCACGAACATGATGTCGGGCACGCCGCCCATGTCGCGGATGCCGCCCAGGCTCAGCTCGAGCTTGTCGCGCTCACGGGTGAGCTGGAGCACTTCCTTCTTGGTCAGGCCGGCGGTGTCGCCCGACAGCTGCTCCTCGAGCGTCTTGAGCCGCTTGATCGAGCCCGAGATGGTCTTCCAGTTGGTGAGCATCCCGCCCAGCCAGCGGTGGTTGACGAAGTGCTGGCCCGAACGGCGCGCGGCCTCGGCGATCGGCTCCTGCGCCTGGCTCTTGGTGCCGACGAACAGCACCTTGCCGCCCGAAGCGACCGATGCGCTGACGAACTCCAGCGCGCGCGCGAACAGCGGCACGGTCTGCGAGAGGTCGAGGATGTGGATGCCGTTGCGGTCGCCGAAAATATACGGCTTCATCTTCGGGTTCCAGCGGTGGGTCTGGTGGCCGAAGTGCGCGCCCGATTCGAGCAATGCCTGCATGGAGACGACAGGTGCCGCCATAGGGATATCTCCTTCCGGTTGTTCCTCTGGGAAGCGATGACCTGGCCACGTCGAGACGTGGAACCGGGCACCGGTTTATGGGCTTCCCATGCGGTGTGAGGCGGCGCCCTTAGCGAAGTCGCCCCTCGATTTCAAGCGAACAATCGCGCTTGACGTTGGAACATCAGTGGAACATATAGTGGCTCAGATGGGAACATAGGGCAAGGTCGAACGCCCATGCAACCATGGGCAACGTCAAGCGTCTGGAATCATTGGATTCAACCGCGTGGGCGTCTGGGACAGGGAATCTCGGGTGATGACGATCATGGCATATCTCTTGTTCGCCACGGCATTTGCCGCCGCTTGCTGGACGATCTGGGCGACGGTGGCGCCGCGCGCGCGACTGATCGTCGCGTTGCTCGTGCATGGCCCGCTCGACACGGTCGCGACGACGCTGCCCGCCGCGCGGCGTGGTAGCGGACGCGGCGCGATCACCCGGCCGGATGCGTCACGTCCGGCGCCGCTGCGCGCTGCCGCCTGATCCGCTGATAGCCGATCGCGCTCAGCGGCAGCGACAGCAGATAGAGCAGCCCGAGTACGCTCAGCGTCGGCCATGGCGCCGACACCAGCGCGGCGCCGACCGCGACCACGCCGACGATCACCTCGAACCGGATGTTGCGGCGCAGGCGGAACGAAGCCCAGCTATAGGTCGCCAGACTCGACACCATCAGCAGCGCGACGAACGCCAGCCACGGGCCGATCACCCACGGCGATCGCAGCACCGGCTCCTCCAGCCACAGCCACAGATAGACGGGCAACAGCGCCAGCCCCGCGCCGGCGGGCGCGGGCACCCCGGTCAGGAACCCGGCGGATTTGTGCGGCTGTTCCGTCACGTCGATGCGCGCGTTGAACCGGGCGAGCCGCAGCGCGCAGAACACGGCGTAGAGCAGCGCGGCGATCCAGCCGAAGCGCGGCGCGTTGGTCAGCGACCACAGGTAGAGCACCAGCGCCGGCGATACGCCAAAGCTGATCGCGTCGCTCAGCGAATCGAGTTCCGCACCGAACCGGCTCTCGCCGTGGAGCAACCGAGCGATCCGCCCGTCGATCCCGTCAAGGATTGCGGCGATCATGATCATCAGCACCGCCTGTTCCCATTGCTGGGAAATGGCGAAGCGCACCGCGGTCAGCCCGGCGCACAGCGCCAGCGCGGTGACGGCGTTGGGGGCGACCGATCGCAGCGGGATGCCGCGCGCCTCGCGCCGCCGCCGCAGCCGTCGTCGAACCTCGCCGTCGGCGGCCATTATTGCGAGACGCCGGTGGCGCGCTCGGCGCCCCTGCGGCCGATCACCGTCTCCCCCGCCACCGCGCGCTGGCCCAGCGCGACCTGACAGCCGTAATCGTCCGGCAGGTAGACGTCGACGCGACTGCCGAAACGGATCAGCCCGATCCGCTGCCCGGCGGTGACGATGTCGCCCGGCTTGGCAAAGGTGACGATGCGCCGAGCGACCAGCCCGGCAATCTGGGTGAAGCCGACGCGTACGCCGTCGTTGCCCTCCACCACGAAATGCTGGCGCTCATTCTCCTCGCTCGCCTTGTCGAGGTCGGCGTTGAGGAACTTGCCGGAGATATAGACCACCTGCCGGATCGTGCCGGAGATCGGGGTCCGATTGATGTGGACGTCGAACACGCTCATGAAGATCGACACGCGGATGCGCGGCGCCTCGCCCAGCCCGTTGGGGCCGGCCATCTCGGGCGGCAGCGGCACGCGCTCGATCATCGTCACCAGTCCGTCGGCGGGCGAGGCGATCAGTCCGTCCCCCTGCGGCGTCACGCGCACCGGATCACGAAAGAAGATCGCGACCCACGCCGTCAGCCCGATGAACGGCCATGTCAGCAGCGGGACGAACAGCCAGACGACGAAGGTGATCGCCGCCGCGATCATCACATATTTGCGGCCCTCCGGATGGAGCGCGGGGAAACGCCACTTCACCGTCGTCGTGCCGACGGGGGGCTTGTCGAGAGATGCCATGCGCGCGGCATGTACCGATGTCCGCCGCCGACGACAATGCGTGGTTTCTTTCGCGCCGGCTTCCGGTAGCGCGCCTCAAGGTTGATCGACCGCGCGCTTCTGCCTAGGGCATCGCCAAACCTCAAACCCTCCCACAACAGGAAAAGAGCATGGCGAAGATCAAGGTGAAGACGCCCGTCGTGGAGATCGACGGCGATGAAATGACGCGGATCATCTGGGAATGGATCCGCGAACGCCTGATCAAGCCGTATCTCGAGATCGATCTCGACTATTATGATCTGGGGGTCGAGCACCGCGACGCCACCGACGACAAGGTGACGGTGGACAGCGCCAAGGCGATCCAGAAGTACGGCGTCGGCGTGAAGTGCGCGACGATCACCCCGGACGAGGCGCGCGTCGAGGAATTCAACCTCAAGGCCATGTGGAAGTCGCCGAACGGCACCATCCGCAACATCCTGGGCGGCGTGATCTTCCGCGAGCCGATCGTGATCCGCAACGTGCCGCGCCTGATCCCCGGCTGGACCAAGCCGATCGTCGTCGGCCGCCACGCGTTCGGCGACCAGTACAAGGCGACCGATTTCAAGGTGCCCGGCGCCGGCAAGCTGACGATGAAGTTCGAGGGCGCCGACGGCAATGTCATCGAACATGAGGTGTTCGATTTCCCCGGCGCCGGCGTCGCGATGGGGATGTACAACCTCGACGAATCGATCCGCGATTTCGCGCGCGCCAGCATGAACTATTCGCTGGGTCGCGGCTGGCCGCTGTACCTGTCGACCAAGAACACCATCCTCAAGGCCTATGACGGCCGGTTCAAGGACATCTTCCAGGAAGTGTTCGAGGCCGAATTCGTCGACCAGTTCAAGGCCGCGGGCATCGTCTATGAGCATCGCCTGATCGACGACATGGTCGCCAGCGCGCTCAAGTGGCACGGCGAGTTCGTGTGGGCGTGCAAGAACTATGACGGCGACGTCCAGTCGGATCAGGTCGCGCAGGGCTTCGGCTCGCTCGGGCTGATGACCTCCGTGCTGATGAGCCCCGATGGCAAGACGATCGAGGCGGAGGCCGCGCACGGCACCGTCACGCGCCACTACCGGATGCACCAGCAGGGCAAGGCGACGTCGACCAACCCGATCGCGTCGATCTTCGCCTGGACCGGCGGCCTGAAGTATCGCGGCAAGTTCGACGGTACGCCCGACGTGACCCGTTTTGCCGAGACGCTTGAGCGCGTGTGCATCGAGACGGTCGAATCGGGCCAGATGACCAAGGATCTCGCGATCCTGATCGGCCCCGACCAGCCGTGGATGACCACCGAGCAGTTCTTCGAGGCGGTCCGCGTCAACCTCGAAACCGCGATGACCAACTGGCAGTAAGCCGCCCCGGCGGTCATTCCGTCGTTGCGAGGGGCCAAGCCCCGCGGCGATCCACTCGCGCACCGCGCTGGATCGCCGCGCCCGGCACACGCCGGGCTCGCGATAACGGCGTCGCGCTCAGCCGCGAACGGCTTCGGCCATCCGCCGCGCGATTTCCCTCTCGCCCATGATCGTATCGCTCGCGCCATGCGCGGCGAGGTGGGCGACTTCATCGTCATGATGCGCGCGCGCGACGATCAACAGATCGGGGCTGATCCGGCGCGCCTGCTCGACGATCTGCCCCGCTTCGAACGTATCGGGGATCGCCACCAGCAGCACCCGCGCATCGGCGATCCCCGCGCGCGCCAGCACTGCCGGATCCGCGGCATTGCCGACGATCATCTCCGCGCCGGCCGGCAACGCGGCGACATCGTCCTCGGTCTCGATCACCACCAGCCGCTCGCCTTCGATGCTGGTGCCGACCAGCGACCCCACCCGCCCGTATCCGACCAGCACGACATGGCCGCCGCGCGGGGCTACCGGCGCCGCAGACGCATCGTCGCGCCGTGATGGCGCCAGCCGGTCGACCAGCACGAATATCAGCGGGTTGAGCATGATCGACAGGATCGCGCCCGCCAGGATCAGGTCGCGCGCGTCATTCGGCAGGATCTTCAGCGACGATCCCAGCGCGGCAAGGATGAAGGAGAACTCGCCGATCTGCGCCAGGCTGGCGGCGATGGTCAGCGCGGTGCGGTTCGATCGGCCGAACAGGCGGACGATGCCATAGGCCGCCACGGATTTGCCGAAGATGATGATCGCCAGCGTGACGAGCACCGCGACGGTATCGGTCAGCAGGATCTTCGGATTGAACAACATCCCGACCGACACGAAGAACAAGACGGCAAAGGCGTCACGCAGCGGCAGCGTCTCTTCCGCCGCCCGCTGGCTGAGCGGCGATTCGGCGAGGATCACACCGGCGAAGAACGCGCCCAGGGCAAAGGACACGCCGAACAGCATCGCCGCGCCGGTCGCAAAGCCCAGCGCCACCGCCAGCACGGCCAGCCGGAACAGCTCGCGCGACCCGCCATGGGCAACGCCGTGCAGGATCCACGGCACCGTCCGCCGGCCCACCAGCAGCATGAAGGCGACGAACGCCACCACCTTGCCGGCGGTGATCAGCAGCGTCATTCCGATCGCCTGGTTGCCCGCGGCCAGCGCCGGGATCAGCACCAGCGCGAACACCATCGCCAGATCCTCGACGATCAGCCAGCCGACCGCGATCCGGCCGCGATCGGTATCGACCAGCCGCCGGTCGTTGAGCGCGCGCAGCAGCACCACGGTACTCGCCGTCGACAGCGCCAGCCCGAACATCAGGCTGCTGGCGATCGGCCAGCCGAGATAATGGCCCATGCCCCAGCCGAGCACCACCGCGCAGCCGATCTGCACGATCGCCCCCGGCAGCGCGATCGCGCGGACCGACCACAGATCCTTGATCGAAAAGTGCAGTCCCACCCCGAACATCAACAGGATCACGCCCAGCTCGGCGATCTCGTTGGCCAGCCCCTGGTCGGCGACATAGCCCGGCGTGAACGGCCCGACCGCGACCCCCGCAAGGAGGTATCCGATCAGCGGCGAGAGCTTCAGGCGGTGCGCTACCGCGCCGAGGATGAAGGCGAGGACGAGCCCGGCAACGATGATGCCGATGAGGGGGGTGACATGATGCATGGCGGCATGATTAGGGAAGCGACATTGCGATGGCGAGCAATCATCGATTT
Organism: Sphingomonas sp.; assembly: GCF_035555815.1. GTDB lineage: Bacteria > Pseudomonadota > Alphaproteobacteria > Sphingomonadales > Sphingomonadaceae > Sphingomonas. The sequence continues at coordinate 5,740 of NZ_DATMGG010000186.1, read as the reverse complement.
TTTTTGCGACGGGACTGGCGCGGAGCCTCCATAATTCGCAACAATAGAATGATGCCGCTTCAGCTCAATTCGCCCGCGTTCAGTGACTCGCTCGTCGTCCTCGGCGCGGCCGGATTGGTGATCCCCGCCTTTGCCCGGTTCCGCATCAGTCCGGTGATCGGCTTCATCCTCGTCGGCATTCTGGTCGGCCCGGCCGGACTGGGCCGCTTCGTCAACGAATTCCCGTGGCTCTATTACCTGACGATCACCCACAGCGAATCGATAGAACCCTTCGCGGAACTCGGCATCGTCCTGTTGCTGTTCGCGATCGGCCTCGAACTGTCGCTCAAACGATTGTGGTCGATGCGCGGCATGGTGTTCGGGGTCGGCGCGGCAGAACTGTTCGGCGCCGCCGCGATCATCGCCGTCGGACTGTTCATGCTCGGCCAGGGGATCGACGGCGCGATCGGGATGGGGCTGGCGCTGGCGCTGTCGTCCACCGCGCTGGTGCTGCCGCTGACCGGCACCGAAAGCCGCGTCGGCCGCGCCGCGTTCGGCATGTTGCTGTTCGAGGATCTGGCGCTGGTGCCGATCATCTTCCTGCTCGGCGCGCTCAGCCCGACCGCCGCCGGCGCCGGCTGGGTCGGACTCGTCAACGTCGTGATCACCGGCGGAATCGCGGTGGCCGGGCTGTTCGTCGCCGGCCGCTACTTCCTGCCGCGCCTGTTCGCGCAAGCCGCGCGCACCAAGAGCCCGGAGCTGTTCCTGGCCGCCAGCCTGATCGTGGTGATCGTCGCCAGCCTGGTCACCACCGCGTCGGGCCTCTCGCCGATCGTCGGCGCGCTGATCGCCGGCATCCTGATCGCCGAAACCGAATACCACACCGAGGTGGAAGTGATGACCGCGCCGTTCCGCGGGCTGGCGCTGGGCGTGTTCCTGATCACCGTCGGGATGCGGCTCGACATGAGCGTGGTGTTCAACAACTGGAGCACCTATTTCCTCGCGATCCTGGGCGTGATGGCGGTCAAGGTCGCGGTGACCAGCGTGTTGCTGCGTTTTTCTGGCAGCGGTATCGGCACTGCCGCCGAAACCAGCGTGCTGATGGCCAGTCCGTCCGAAACCACGCTGATCGTGCTGGGCGTCGCGGGTACGGCGGGGCTGATCCAGCCGTCCACCTCCGCCTTCTGGACCACCGTCACCGCGATCGGCCTGACGATCACGCCGCTGCTCGCCACCGCCGGCCGCTCGATCGCGCGCATGCTCGAGCGACAGGAAGCGCCCGCCGCGCCAGAAGTCGCCGACGCGCCGGGGACCATCATCCTCGGTTTCGGCCGCGTCGGGCGAACCATCGCCGATTTGCTGCGCGTCCATGGCAAATCATATCTGGCGGTCGATGCCGATATCGACGGGGTCAACGCCGCGCGACGGCAGGGCTATGATGTCGTGTTCGGCGACGTTTCGCGCGGGGAGCTGATCGATCGGCTGCGGCTGGCCCACGCAGACGCGCTGATCCTGACGATGGACGATCCGGTGCTGACCGTCGCGCTCGCGCGGCGGGTGCGCGGCTGGGTCCCGAACCTGCCGATCATCGCGCGCGCCCGCGACGGCGTCCATGCCGCCGAACTGTACAAGGCGGGCGTCACCGACGCGGTGCCCGAGGCGATGGAAAGCTCGCTCCAGCTGGCCGAAGCGGTGCTGGTCGACATCGGCGTGGCGATGGGCCCGGTGATCGCGTCGATCCATGAGAAGCGCGACGAGATGCGCAAGACGATCAAGGAGGCCGCCGGGCTCGATCGCGAACCCCGCCTGCGCCGCGCGCGCAAGGGAGAGGAAGCTGCGTAGCTAGTGATTCGGCTCGACTGACCGCAGATGATGCTGGATTCGCCGCATTCCGAACCCGGCGATGAACCCAGCCTGCCTAAACTGCGTCGTCTGACTGACACAGGCAATTTTGGGAGACGATTGAATGATGATTTCCGCAGCGATCACGCTTGCCACCGCACTGGCCGGCGTGCCGGCGACGACGGCACCCGTGGCGCCGGCAACCCAGGAAGCAGCCCCCGCCACCCCGAGCGTGGGCGAAACCGTCCATGATTCGGCCGGCGCCGTCATCGGCACGGTTGAGGCGGTGACCCCGCAGGCGGTGGTGATCAAGTCGGGCACGCTGTCGATCCCGGTCGCTCCCGCCTCGGTCGGCAAGGGCGCCAACGGATGGGCGATGGGCATCACCAAGGCCGAGCTGGAAGCAGCCGGACAAAAGGCGCAGGCCGAAGCGCAGGCGCAGCTCAAGGCGGCGCTGGTTGCCGGCGCCGAGGTCAAGGACCGCACCGGCGCGGCAGTGATCGCCACGGTCAAGGCGGCCGACGATCAGTTCGTGACCGTGACCAGCGCGCAGGGCGCACGCGAGGCAAAGCTGCCTGCGAATGCGTTCGGCCTTACCCCGAACGGCATCGTCATCGGCATGACCGCCGATGAATTCAACGCCGCGGTCGGCGGCGCCGCCGCTCCGGGCAAGTAACGGAGCAAAACCCGGGTGGTATCCGATTGATTGGATTGGATATCACCCGGCACTGGGCGGGGCCTACGGCCGCAACGGCCATCCAGCGATCGCGATCACGATCGCCTGCGCCAGCGAGCATTTTTGGCGGAACCGTTAGCGCCTGAACGGCCGGCCTGAAGGGTCAGGCCGTCGCTTCGATTCCCGCCAACACCGCCTTGACCGCAGCGATCGCGTCGGCGCCCTTGTCGCCGTCGGGGCCGCCGCCCTGCGCCATGTCGGGACGGCCGCCGCCGCCCTGCCCGCCCAGCGCGGCCACCGCCGCCTTGACCAGATCGACCGCGCTCAGGCGGGCGACCAGATCGTCGCTGACTCCGGCCGCGACCGACGCGCGCCCGTCGTTGACCGCGACCAACGCGACCACACCCGATCCGATCCGCGCCTTGGCCTCATCAACCGCGCCGCGCAGCCCCTTGGCCTCGAACCCGTCGAGCAGCTGGCCGACGAAATTGATCCCGCCGACCTGCTCCGGCCCGGCCGCCTCGGCCTGCCCGCCGCCCCCCAGCGCCAGCGCCTTCTTCGCCTCGGCCAGTTCCTTTTCGAGCCGGCGGCGGTCCTCGACCAGCGCGACGACGCGCGCCGGCACCTCGTCGGGTGACGCCTTCAGCGCCGCGGCGGCTTCCTTCAGCTTGTCGTCGCGCGCCGACAGATAGGCGCGCGCCGCCTCGCCGGTCAGCGCCTCGATCCGGCGGATGCCCGACGACACCGCACCCTCGCTCACCACCTTGAACAGCCCGATCTCGCCCAGCGCGTTGACGTGGGTGCCGCCGCACAGCTCGACCGAATAGGTGCCGTCGGCATCCTCGCCCATGCCGACCACGCGAACCTCGTCGCCGTATTTCTCGCCGAACAGCGCCATCGCGCCCATCTCGATCGCGTCATCGGGGGTCATCAGCCGCGTGGTGACAACGCCGTTGCCGCGAATCTGCGCGTTCACGTCGGCTTCCACCTGCGCCAGTTCGGCCGGCAGCATCGGGGTCGGGTGGCTGACGTCGAAGCGCAGCCGCTCCGGCGCGACCAGCGATCCCTTTTGCGCGACGTGGGTGCCCAGCCGTTCGCGAAGCGCGGCGTGCAGCAGGTGGGTCGCGGAATGGTTGCCGCGAATGCGCCGCCGCCGATCGAGATCGATCGCCAGCCGCACGGTATCGCCCACCTTCAGCGAGCCGCTCTCGATCCGCGCGACATGGCCGTGGAGCTTGCCGACATGCTTTCGCGTGTCGCTGACGATCGCGTGCGCGCCGTCGGCGTCGATCGTGCCGGCGTCGCCCACCTGCCCGCCGCTTTCGGCGTAGAACGGCGTCTGGTTGACCAGGACCTCGACCTCTTCGCCCTGCGTCACCTGCTCGACGCGCGCGCCGTCCCTGACCAGCGCGACCACCTCACCCTCGCCGATGTCGGCGGAATAGCCCGTGAATTCGGTCGCACCCTTGTCCTCGGCGATGTCGAACCAGACGTCCTCGCTCGCCTTGGCGCCCGATCCCTTCCACGCCGCGCGCGCCGCCGCCTTCTGCTCGGCCATCGCCGCGTCGAACCCGGCGCGATCGACCGCGATGCCCTGCGGCCGCAGCGCATCCTCGGTCAGGTCATAGGGGAAGCCATAGGTGTCATAGAGCTTGAACGCGGTGGCGCCGGGCAGCGTGTCGCCGGTCGCCAGGCCCACGCTCGCTTCATCGAGCAGACGCAGCCCGTTGGTCAGCGTGCGGCGAAACTGGGTTTCCTCCTGCAACAGCGTCGCCTCGATCAGCGGCTGCGCGCGGACCAGCTCGGGGAAGGCCGCGCCCATCTCCGCCACCAGCGACGGCACCATGCGGTGCATCAGCGGCTCCTTGGCACCCAGCAGGTGCGCGTGGCGCATCGCGCGCCGCATGATCCGGCGCAGGACATAGCCGCGCCCTTCGTTGGCGGGCAGCACGCCATCGGCGACCAGGAACCCGGACGAACGCAGGTGATCGGCGATCACGCGGTGGCTGGCCTGCGTAGCGCCGGTCGTGGCGGTGCCGGTCAGCGCGCCGCTCTCCGCGATCAGCGCCTTGAACGTGTCGGTATCGTAATTGTCGTGGACGCCCTGCAACACCGCCGCGACTCGCTCCAGCCCCATGCCGGTGTCGATCGACGGCTTGGGCAGATCGCCGACGATCTGGTCGGCTTCCTGCAGGAACTGCATGAACACCAGGTTCCAGATCTCGACGAAGCGGTCGCCGTCCTCATCGGGCGATCCGGGCGGGCCGCCGGGGATATGGTCGCCATGGTCATAGAAGATCTCGGAGCACGGCCCGCACGGTCCATCCGATCCCATCGCCCAGAAATTATCCTTGGTCGGGATGCGGATGATGCGATGTTCGGGCAGCCCGGTGATCTTGCGCCACAGGTCGAACGCCTGATCGTCGGTGTGATAGACGGTGGCGGTCAGCTTGTCCGCCGGAATGCCCCACACCTTGGTCAGCAGCGTCCAGGCGTGGATGATCGCCTGTTCCTTGAAATAGTCGCCGAAGCTGAAATTGCCGAGCATTTCGAAGAAGGTGTGGTGGCGCGCGGTATAGCCGACATTGTCGAGGTCGTTGTGCTTGCCCCCTGCGCGCACGCACTTCTGCGAACTGGTCGCGGTCGAATAGGGGCGCGTCTCCAGCCCGGTGAACACGTTCTTGAACGGCACCATGCCGGCGTTGACGAACATCAGCGTCGGATCGTTTTGCGGCACCAGCGGCGCCGAGGGGACGCGGGCGTGCCCGGTGCTCTCGAAATATTCGAGGAAGGAACGGCGGATGTCGTTGGTCGAGGTCATCAGCGCGACTTAGGCGACGCCCCTGTTACACTCAAGCATTCGCGCATAGGATCGCATGATCCCGGGAAGACGTGACAATGCGAATGTGGCTGATCGCGCTGTTTGCCGGCTTCGTGCCCGGCCTTGTCCAGCCCGACGTCAAGCCCGATGCGCCGCCGCCGGCCACGACGCTGCCGCCACACCTGATCTGCGGGGGCGCCGATTCGACGGCGTCGTGTCCCACGCTCCTGCCCGGCTATGGCAAGGATGGCTCCGCGATCACCATGTTGACGGGTGTTCTACGAAGCTCGCCCCGGCAGGTCGCGCACGATCTATGATGATCAGGTCGGGGCGGTCACCGAGCGGACGTCGAGCACCGGCCGATCCGGTCGATGGCGGCAAGGGACACGGCAAGCGGACATGGATTGGGCGCGCGTTCGCCG
>NZ_DATMGG010000185.1:0-17390 GCF_035555815.1 Sphingomonas sp. | reverse complement strand
CCGCGCGGCGCCCGGCGTTGACGCCCTCGCCCTGGAGGGTCAGGAACAGCTCCTTGACCGCATAGCTCATGGCGTGGGCGCGTAGACCGTCGGATCGGGCAATCCCGCCTCGGCAAAGCCCTTCGCGCGCAATCGGCAACTGTCGCACAGGCCGCAATGCACGCCGCCGGGCGCGGGATCATAGCACGACCAGCTCACCCCCGCGTTCAGGCCCAGCCGCGCCGCCTCGCGGACGATGTCGGCCTTGGTCATGTCCTGCAACGGCGCGCGAATGCGGAACGGCGCGCCCTCCACCCCGGCCTTGGTCGCGATCTCGGCGAGCTTCTCGAACTCGGCGATGAATTCGGGGCGGCAATCGGGATAGCCCGAGTAATCGAGCGCGTTGACCCCGACATAGATGTCACGCGCCCCCGCCGCTTCCGCCCAGCCGAGCGCGAGGCTGAGGAAAATGGTGTTGCGCGCTGGGACGTAGGTGACGGGGATGCCCGTCCCCAACCCCGCCTTTGGCACGGCGATGTCGGCGGTCAGCGCCGATCCGCCGAATGCGCTGAGATCCATCGGCAGCACGACATGGCGCTCGGCACCCAGCAGCCCCGCGATCCGCCGCGCGGCCGCCAGTTCGACCTGGTGGCGCTGGTTATAGTCGATCGACAGCGCCAGCAGCCTGTGCCCATCCTCTACCGCGCGGGCGGCGGAAACCATGGAATCGAGCCCGCCCGAGATCAGCGCGACGGCAAATGATTGAGAACCGGTCATATGTCGTCCTCGCTACGGCGTGCCGCACCGCGCGGCAACATCCCCGCACAACAAAAGGGCCGCTGCGAAGCGGCCCCGGGAGTTTCTTTAGTCAACTAGGGAGAGAGCGTGCCGCTGAACGACACTCCTCGCGTATAGCGTGCCTGAGGTAAACAACAGCTGAACGGGTCATTTCCCCGCCACGCACGCGCCGACATGCCGCCCCTCCAGCTCCAGCGAGAAGGGCGCGCCACCTTCCATGCCCTGGCTTTCGATGCGGATCAGCCGCGGCGTTTCCACCGTAATCATCGTGCGCCCGTGGCCGGTGCCGGGACAGCTATAGCTGACGGTGGCAGTGGTCGGCGTATTCTCCAGCGTCAACCGGCTGCACTGCACGCCGCGATGACGTTGCTGGAACAACGTCGCCGGATCGCCCAGGCAGACCGAACGGCCGTCCGCGCCGGCTTCCCGCAGTTGCCACCGCCCCTTTTCCAGGCTCTTCAACGCGGCAAAGCCAGGGGCTTGCGCCGGGGAGGCCAGGGCCGCGACCGCCCAGCCGGTCAGCCCGGCTGCCGCCATGACACGCGCCAGACCACGCAGTTTCATCGTCCAAACCTCCACGCGAACGCGCGATCCGTTCGATCGGATCGATTCCGTTCCGATCTTGCAGAGCCTATCGCGTGCGACTGTGGCGCGACCATGGCCATCACGATGTGATATCCGCGACCGAAACGGGGAAGCAGGTCGAGCAGAACGCGCAATCGACGCTGATGATGCCGTGTTCGTCGGCCATCTCGGCGCGCTCTTCCGCGGGGAACTTGGCCAGTACCTGGGCTATATAGCCAGCATCGCAGCGACAGCCCTTGTGAAGGTCGGCGCCCTTCAGCAGTCGCACCTCCTCCTCTTCGTTGAACAGGCGCCAGACCAGCGTCTCGAGCGGGAGCGCGGGATCGGCCAGCTCATCGACACCCATCGTCCCGCCCAGCACCGCGACATGCTCCCATTCGGGATGGTCGTCGCGGACGTGGAGCCGCTCGCGCCCCTCCTCGCCATCGGGCAGGTGCTGGAGGAACAGGCCACCGGCGATGCAATGCCCATCCGGCCCCCGCCGCGCACCCAGGCGGATGAGGCTGGGGATCTGTTCGGACTGGAGGAAGTAGTTCTCCGCCGCATCCGCGAGCGAATCGCCGTCGAGCGGCACGATCCCCTGATAGCGCTCACCGCTGGTCGCCTGATCAAAGGTGATTGCGAGATGGCCGGTGCCGAACAACGCGAACAGCGACGGCGCGTCGGCGACCTCATCCAGCCGGTCGGCATCGAACTGGACGTAGCCGCGCAGCGCGCCGCCCTGATAATCGCACACCAGCAGGCTGACGATCCCGCCCTTGGTCTGCGCCTGCAGGGTGAGCTGGCCCTGGGCATCCTTGAGCAGGCTGCCCAGCAGCGCGGCGAGCGTCAGCGCCTCCGCCAGCAACTGTTCGATCGGCGGCGGATAGGCATGGGCGGCCAGCACGGTATCGAGCACCGGTCCCAGCCGGGCGATCCGCCCGCGCGCGTGGCGCTGGGGAATGGTGAAGCCGATCACGCGATCGATGTCGGAGGTAGGCGCAGTATTCGTCATCGCCGACACGTAGGGTGCCGCCGCCACCGGAACAATGTCAGCGCGGTTCGGTCAGCCGATCTGGCCGAAGCACCAGCGAAGGATCGCCTTCTGCGCGTGGAGCCGGTTCTCCGCCTCGTTCCAGATGTGCGACTGCGGGCCGTCGATCACCGCCGTCACCACCTCCTCCTCGCGATGTGCTGGCAGGCAGTGGAGGAAGATCGCGTCGGGCTTCGCCGCTGCCATCAGCGCCTCGGTCACCTGATAGGGCATCATCGCCGCCAGCTTCGCCTCGGCATGGGCCTGCCCCATCGAAATCCAGGTATCGGTGACGACGACGTCGGCGCCATCGACCGCGCGCAGCGGATCGCGCTCGACGGTGACGCGGGCGTTGCTGCCCGCCAGCAGCGCATTGGACCGTTCGATCCACCGCTCCTCGGGATCATAGCCGGCGGGCACCCCGGCGGCGACGGAGAATTTGAACAGGCCCGCCGCCTCGACGATCGAATGAAGCACGTTGTTGCCGTCGCCCAGCCACGCCATCTTGAGCCCGGGCAGCGCCTTGCCGCTTTCGATCACCGTTTGGAGGTCGGCGACGATCTGGCAGGGATGCGAAACGTCGGTCAGGCCGTTGATGACGGGAACGGTGGCAAAGGCCGCCATTTCCTCCAGCTTGGCGTGATCGTCGGTGCGCACCATGATCGCGTCGCAAAAGCCCGAAAGCACGCGCGCGGTGTCCGCTACCGTCTCACCGCGACCGAGCTGCGACGTGCCGGCGTCGAGCACCAGCGCCGATCCACCAAGCTGGCGCATCGCCATATCGAAGCTGACCCGCGTGCGGGTGGAGGATTTCTCGAACACCATCGCCAGCACGCGCCCGGCCAGCGGGGCATCGGCGTCGGGTTGTCCCTTGGGCAGGTCGGTGCGCGCCGCCTTGCGATCGAGCGCGTCGGCAAGGATCGCGGCGACGCCATCGGCGCCGGCGGAGGACAGGTCGAGGAAGTGGCGGGTCATGCTCCCTCTCCCATCGCGAGAGGGAGGGAGCCGCGCAGCAGCGGAAGGGTGAGGGTGAGTCGGTCGCCCTCACCCTTCCCACTCGCCTTCGGCGAGCGAGCTCCTTCCCTCTCCCGCCGGGAGAGGGAATTAATCATCACTGGCCGGCACGAACGTCCGCGCCCCGGCGCTCAACCGCTCGACGCATTCGGCGATGTGGCTTTCGTCGATCACCAGCGGCGGCAGCACGCGGAACACATTCTCGCCCGCCGCGACCGTCAACAGCCCGTGGTTGTCGCGCAGATGGGCGACGAACTCGCGGCTGACCGCCGGCTCCTTCATCTTGATGCCGAGCATCAGCCCCTTGCCGCGGATCTCCTCGAACAGATGGTCGTGGTTGGGGATCATCTGCTCGAACGCCTGCCGCAGCCGGTCGCCCATCGCCGTGACATGGTCGAGGAAGCCCGGCTCCAGCATCACGTCGAGGATCGCCTGCCCCGCCGCCATCGCCAGCGGATTGCCGCCATAGGTCGATCCGTGGGTACCGATCACCATGCCCTTGGCCGCTTCCTCGGTCGCCAGGCACGCGCCGAGCGGGAAGCCGCCGCCGATGCCCTTGGCCGCGGTCAGTATGTCGGGGGTGATGCCGTAATGCTCATATGCCCACATCTTGCCCGTCCGGCCGTAGCCGCACTGGATCTCGTCGAGCACCAGCAGCAGGCCGTGCTCGTCGCACGCCTTGCGCAGCCCCTGGATGAATTCGGGCGTGCCGGCGGTCATGCCGCCCTCACCCTGCACCGTCTCGACCAGGAAGCCGGCGGTCTCGTCGTCGATCAGCGCCAGCGCGCCCTCGAGGTCGTTGAACCGGGCGTAGGCAAAGCCGGGCAGCAGCGGCTCGAAGCCGTCGCGCATCTTGGCCTGGTCGGTCGCGCTGATCGCGCCCAGCGAACGCCCGTGGAAGGCGTTCTTGAAGGTGATCAGCTTGTGCCGCTGGGGATTGCCGTTGGCGTAGTGATAACGGCGCGCGGTCTTGATCGCGCACTCGATCGCCTCGACACCCGAATTGGTGAAGAACACCGTGTCGGCAAAGCTGTTGTCGACGATGCGCTGCGCCAGCGCCTCCCCCTGCGGGCTGCCGTAGAGGTTGGAGACGTGCATCAGCGTCGCCGCCTGCTCCTGGATCGCCTTGGTCAGGTGCGGATGGCCGTGGCCGAGCGCGTTGACCGCGATGCCGGCGGCGAAATCGAGATACTGCTCGCCGCGCTCCCCGTAGAGGTAGACCCCCTCGCCTCGCACCGGCCGGACCCCACACCGGGGATAGACGGGCATGAGCGGAGTGATGGCCACCGACGGTCTCCTTCAAAAAGCAAAGGGCGACCCCAGCGGGCCGCCCGGAACATGCTTCTATCGAGAGGGGGCCGGGGGGGTCAACACCGCGCGATCAGTTCTTCAGTTTCCAGCCCCGGCGCAGCAGCCAGTAGCACAGCAGCCCCATCGCCGCGTCGAGCGCGAGGATGCCGATGCTGCCCACCCACAGCGGCGAATCGGACAGGCCGAGGAAGCCGTAGCGAAAGCCCGAGATGATGTAGAAGAACGGGTTGAGGTGGCTGATCGTCTGGAACAGCGGCGCCAGCCGGTCGACCGAATAGAAGGTGCCCGACAGCAACGTCAGCGGCCCGACCACGAAATTAGTCACCGCGGCGGCATGATCGAATTTCTCCGCCCAGATCGAGGTGAGCACGCCCAGGAATGACAGAAACAGCGCGCCGAGCAACCCGAACCACAGCACCGCCAGCGGATGCGCGGGCACGACATGGACGCCCGGCCACAGCAGCATCGCCAGCCACACCGCGCCACCGACGCAGAACGCGCGGGTCACCGCGCCGCCGACCAGCGCCGCCAGCAGTTCGGCGGTCGACAGCGGCGGCATCAGATAATCGACGATCGTCCCCTGGATCTTGCCGACCAGCAGCGAGAAGCTGGAATTGGCGAAGGCGTTGGTCAGCATCCCCATCACGATCAGGCCGGGGGCGAGGAAATCGGCGAACGCCACCTCGACTCCACCGACGTGGACCGGGCTGCGCGCGCCCACCGCGACGGTGAAAACCGCCAGGTAAAGCAGGTTGGTCACCGCCGGCGCCCAGATCGTCTGGAGCTGGACCTTGAAGAAACGGCGCACCTCCTTGATATAGAGCGTACGCAAACCGCCCCAGTTGACGTTTCGTATCACCGGCACGCCAGGGGTGGGGATCATGGGATTCTGCACGGGTGTGGGCTGTTCGGCCATCGTGTCGTCACCTATGCGTTGACGGCGCGCCCTGCAACCCGGTGGGCAAAGAAGGACGGATATGAGCTGGACCGAAGAGCGGATCGATACGTTGCGGACGATGTGGCAGGGCGGGCAGACCGCCAGCCAGATCGCCGAGGCGCTGGGCGGAGTCAGCCGCAACGCCGTGATCGGCAAGGCGCACCGCCTGGGCCTGCAACCGCGCCCGTCCCCGGTGAAGCCGAACGATCCGGACGCGGCGGCGGCCTCGCCCGCGCCGGCCGCCGCGCGAGTCCAGGCTGCGCCACCGCCACCCCCCGCCGAACCGGCGCCGCGCGCCCCGGCGCCGGCCCCCACACCCGTCCCGACACCGGCAGCAGCAGCCGCCGCCGCGCCGGTCGAGCAACCCCGGCCCGCCGCCGATCAGCCGGTGCTGCGTTCGGTCGGTCCCGGCGGCTTCCTGCGCCAGAATCCCGGTGAGCAGAGCGCGCCGAGCACCCCGGCCCCGCCGCGCCGCCTGATCCCGGCCAAGCCGAGCGAGGCGATCGCGGGCAAGACCAGCCTGCTCGACCTCAACGATCGCATCTGCAAATGGCCGCTGGGTCATCCGGGCGAGCCCGATTTCCACTTCTGCGGGGACAAGGTGAACCCCGGCTTCCCCTATTGCGTCGCGCATTGCGGCCACGCCTATCAGGCGCAGCTGCCGCGTCGCGACCGCCGCCCGCCGCCGCCGCTGCCCTATGGCGGCCCGCGCGTCCGCTAGGGTCTGAACCAGGCCGGGCGCTGACGGTGCCCGGCCGCGCCGTCATTCCATGCCGGCGCGCGCGTCGCTGAGCAGCTTGGTGGCGCTCGCCAGCCGGCGCTTGTCGAGCCGCGACAGGAACTCCTCCGCCGTCGCGCGATTGGTCTCGCGCACCGCTTCGAGCAGCGGCGCGGCGCGTTCGGTCAGGCGGATGCCCTTCGCCCGGCGGTCGTGCGGGATCGGCACGCGCTCGATCAGCCCCTGCGCCTCCAGCGCGTGGAGCTGGCGAACCAGCGTCGGCCCTTCGATCCCGACCAGGTCGGCGAGTTCGCGCTGCGTGATGATGCCGGGGATATGCTCCAGCCAGTACAGCACGGTCGATCGCGCAAGCGTGATGCCGCTGGGCTTCAGCCGCTCATCGAGCTTGGCCCGCCAGCGGCGGCCGAGCAGCACGCATTCGCGGATGAATTCGAGTTCGGGATCGTCGGGTGCATAGGCCATCGCGGTGCAATCTGCCACGCCGCCGCGCCCTTGCACAAGGGATGAGTCGTTTTTAATCCGCGACGAGTCGACCCTGGTCGAGACGGAAAACCCGCTCGCACCGCCGCAGACTTTCCGGGCGGTGCGCGACGAGGAGGATGGTCGGGCGCGGATCGAGCGCGGCGAGGCCGGCCAGCAGCGCATCTTCCCCGGCGATATCGATCGCGGCAGTCGCCTCATCGAGCACGAGCAGGCGTGGGCGGCGCAGCAGTGCGCGGGCGATCGCCAGCCGCTGGCGCTCCCCGCCCGACAGCCGGGCGCCGCGTTCGCCGACGACCGTCTCCAGCCCCTCCTCCAGCCCCGCGACGACGCGATCACCGCCGGTCACCGCCAGCGCGTCGGCCAGCAGCGATTCGTCGCCGTCGCTCGCCCAGGTCAGGTTGCGCCGCACGCTGTCGTGGAACAGGAATCCGTCCTGCGCGACATAGCCGACGCTGGCCCGCCACCCGGCGCGCGTCGCCTCGTCCAGCACCACGCCGCCGACGCCGACGGTGCCCGCCTGCGGCGCGAGCAACCCGGCGAGCAGATCAACCAGACTGGTCTTGCCCGATCCCGACGGCCCGGTGATCCCGACGAAGGCGCCGGGGGCGATCGTCACGCTGGCATCGAGCAGCCCACCGCCGCCGGGGTGGAGGTGCCGCGCGCCGGCCAGCTCGATCGGCCCCGGCGGCGGCGGACGCGGGGTGACCGGCGGTGCGGCATCGTCGGCCAGTTCTGCTTCCAGCGCGCGTGCCGCATCGAAACTGGGCAGGCCAAAGAACAGGTTCTGCGCCGCCGCCTGCACCATCATCGCCGGGCCGCTCATCCGCGCGAACACCACGATCAACGTGATGATGACGCCGGGCGCGACGCCGCTCGCCACCCCCGCCAGCACCACTGCCGCACCGGCCAGCGCCGAACCAAGTCCGAAGGCCAGCCGCCCGCGCGCCTGCCGCGTGGCAAAGGCGAGGCCATGGCCGCGCAATTCCGCCTGTACCGCGGCGAATTCGGCGACGAAGCGCGCCTGCGCATTCTCCGCCGTCGCCGCCTTCAGCCCGCCCAGAAAGCTGGTGGCGCTGTGCATCAGCGCCTGGCTGGATCGCATCAGATCGCCGCCCAGATCGCGCAGCCGCGCCCCCGCCGCCAGCACCACCGCGCCGCCGACCAGCAGCAGCGCCAGCGCGCCTAGCGCGATCCACGGCGCCAGTGCAAAGGCGAGCGCGCCCTGGATCGCCAGCATCGCCAGCGCGACCCCGCCCTGGATCAGATAATGGGCGCTGGCGGCAATCCGCGCCATTTCGGCGCTCATCATGTTGGCGACACGGGCGTGACGGAGCGTCGCCACCCGTTCCCATCGTGCGCGGCCCAGCGCCTCCATCACGCGGTTGCGCAGCGCCTCGACGAACCCGGCCTGAAGATCGGCGAGCAGCACGTCACGCCGGTACAGCACCACCGCGCGCACCAGCATCACCGCGACGAACCCGCCGAGCAGCACCGCGAGCCGCGCGCCGGCGCCGGTGACGCCCGCCGCCGCCAGCGCGTCGCCGATCCACCCGCCGTCGCGCGCGATCACCACGCCCAGGATCGGCACCAGCAGCACGATGCCCAGCCCTTCCAGCAGCGCGCCCGCCGCGACCAGCGCGGTCGCGGGTGCCAGCCGCGCGCCGGCTTCGGCCGCGAACGCGCGCGCGAACACGCCCGTCGCCATCCCCAGTTCGCGTATTCGCCCCCGCATGATCGTGGCTTAGAGCCAAAGCGGCGCAATCGAAACACTTGCCAGCGCGGCGCGAAGCCGCTTGGAAAGGCGCGCGCGGCGGAGGAGGCAGGACGAGCATGAGCATCTGCGGCCGCACCGCCACCGATCCGAACGCGCCGCTGCCGATCGATCGCATGGCGCGGGCGCTGGCGATCGGATCGGCGCGCACCGTCCGCCAATGGGGCGCGGCGGGCGTGCGGCTGGGCGCGACCGACGACAGCGCGCTGGCGACCGCGCCGGGTGGCCACGCCGCGCTGTTCGACGGGCAGTTGCACAATGCGGTGGAGGTGATCGCCGCGCTGGGCGCGGACGCCCCGGTCCGCACCGAGCCCGCCTATCTGGCCATCGCCGCCTGGCTGCGCTGGGGCGTCGACTTCGCCGACCGGCTGATCGGCGACTATGCCTGTGCGGTGTGGGACGGCGCCGCGCGGCGGCTGGTGCTCGCCACCGATCCGGGCGAGGCGCACACGCTGTTCCACTGGATCGATCCCAACGGCGACCTGCGCTTCGCCAGCGAGACGCTGGGGCTGTGGGCCGACGGCGACGTGCCGCGCGAATTAGACGAGGAGCGGGTGTTCGAATGGCTGGCGCTGCTGCCGATGGCGCCGGGGCGCACGCTGTTCACCGGCATCGACCGCGTCACCGGAGGCACGGCGGTGGTGTGGGAAGCCGGTGTCGCGCGGTCGACGCGCTGGTGGCGGCCCGAGGCATTGCCGACGCTGCGGCTCGGCAATGACGCCAATTATCCGCAGGCGGTGCTGGCGTGCATGGAGCAGGCGATCACATGCCGCATCGCCGGGGACGACCGGATCGGCAGCCATCTGAGCGGCGGGCTGGACAGCAGCGCGGTGACCGCGCTCGCCGCGCGCCAGCTGGCCGCGCAGGGGCGCCGGCTGACCGCGTTCACCGCCGCGCCGGACCATGATTTCCCCGCGACCCCCGGCCGCTTCGGCGACGAATGGGGCCACGCCGCCGCCGTCGCGGCGATGCACGCCAACATCGACCATGTCCGCATCGCCAACGACGCCGCGCCGCTGGCCGAGGTGCTCGATCATCGCACCCAGGCGCAGGACGTCCCGTTGATGAACCTGTCGAACATGGTGTGGGCCGACGCGATCGAGCGCGCGGCGCGCGACCGCAACGTCACCGTGCTGCTGACCGGCCAGATGGGCAACATGAGCTTCAGCTACGACGGCGGCCAGTTGCCGGCGATGCACCTGCGCGCCGGCCGGCCCGACCGGATGCTGGCGACCCTGCTCGCGGTACGACGCCATCAGCGGTGGCGCTGGCGCACCCTTCTGGGCGCGCTGGCCGACGCCACCCTGCCCGACCGGCTGACCCGGCGGCTGCGGCGGATGATCGGGCGGCCGGCGATCGCGTTCGACGATTTCTGCGCGGTCAGCCCCGATTTCCTGCACCGCAGCGGGCGTGCGGCGGAGATGGACGCTTATGCCGGTGATCTGCGCAACCTGGCCGGCGCCGACAGCCGCCTGCACCGGCTGGGGGTACTGAAGCGCAGCGGCTTCCGTGGCGATTTCGTTACCGCCACCCGCCGGCTGTACCGCATCGACACGCGCGACCCGACGATGGACCGGCGGCTGTTCGAGCTGTGCCTGCAAATCCCCGAGGATCAGTATCTCCACAACGGCGTGCATCGCGCGGTCGCCCGGCGGATGATGCGCGGCATCCTGCCCGACGCGGTGGTCGACGAACGACGCAAGGGGTTGCAGGCGGCGGACTGGGCGCATGGTTTCGGTCAGGCGGTGCCGGCGCTGGGCGCGGAGGTGGCGCGGCTGCGCGAAAGCGCGGGGTCTGCCCGGTGGCTCGACCTCGACCGGCTGCAACGATCGCTCGACGCCTGGCCCGGCGCGGACGCCGCCGCGCGCGACATGTCGGTGGAATACACCACGGCGGTCAGCCGCGCGATCGCCACCGGCCGCTTCATCCGCAAGGTCGAGGGGGGCAACGCCTGACCCGCGCGCCCGGCCTGTGGACGCGGTGGCGCGCACGCTCTCTCGATGAGCGGCGGATGCTGGTCGAGGCGGGCGCCGCGCTGGCGGTCGCGTCGCTGGCGGTGCGGCTGGCGCCGTTCCGCCGGATCGCGGCCAGCGCCTCACGCCCGCCGGCCCGGCCCGCCCCGGCCGATGCGGCGGCGATCGTCGAGCGGGTCGGCTGGGCGGTCCGCGCCGCCGCGCGCCGCGCGCGGTTCCGCGCGGTGTGCATCGAACAGGGGCTGGCGGCACAATGGATGCTGCGCCGCCGGGGCATCGCCGCGACGATGCACTATGGCGTCGCCCGCGACCCCGAACGCGGGCTGATCGCGCACGTGTGGGTCCGCACCGGCGACCGCGACGTGGTCGGCGGCGAGAGCGCCGACCGCTTCACCCTGCTGGCGCGGTTTCCCGATCCCGGCGGCTGACGGTTGAGCATCGTTGGCTCGCACCGCATAAGAGCCGCCAAAGACCAGCAGGGAACCCCGAATGCCGCCACCGCCGGCCGCCGACACGATAGCGCCGCCGCCCACCCCCAGTCTTTCCGAGGTCCACCGATCGGTGCACGTCCCGGCGGTGGGCGGGTTCTGGCGCAAGCTGGGCGCGTTCGCCGGGCCGGGTTACCTGGTCGCGGTCGGCTATATGGACCCAGGCAACTGGGCGACCGGCCTCGCCGGGGGGTCGGCGTTCGGCTATACCCTGCTGTCTGTCATCCTGCTTTCCAACCTGATGGCGATGGTTCTGCAGGCGCTGTCGGCCAAGCTGGGCATCATCGGCGGCATGGACCTGGCGCAGGCGTGTCGCGCGCACTATCCTCGCCCCGTCAACCTGACGTTGTGGCTGATGTGCGAGCTGGCGATCGTTGCCTGCGACCTGGCCGAGGTGATCGGCACCGCGATCGCGCTGCAATTGCTGTTCGGCCTGCCGCTGGTGGCCGGTATCGCCATCACCGCCGTCGACGTGATGCTGGTGCTGGCGCTGCAACGCTTCGGCTTCCGCAAGCTGGAGGCGTTCGTGGTGGCCCTGCTGATCGTCATCGCCGGCTGCTTCGCGATCGAGCTCGCCTATGCCCAGCCGAGCATCGGCGGTATCCTGCGCGGGCTGGTGCCGAGCAGCGAGATCGTCACCAATCCGGCGATGCTGTTCATCGCGATCGGCATCCTGGGGGCGACGGTGATGCCGCATAACCTCTACCTCCATTCCTCGATCGTGCAGACCCGCGCCTTTGCCCCCACGCCCGACGGCAAGCGCGAGGCGCTGCGCATGGCGACGATCGATTCGAGCGTCGCGCTGGTGCTGGCGCTGTTCATCAACGCCGCGATCCTGATCCTCGCCGCCGCCGCGTTCCACAGCACCGGCCGCACCGACGTGGCGGAGATCCAGGACGCCTATCGCCTGCTCACCCCGGTGCTGGGGGTCGGCGCGGCGAGCATGGTGTTCGCCATCGCGCTGCTCGCGTCGGGGCAGAATTCCACCGTCACCGGCACGCTGGCCGGGCAGATCGTGATGGAGGGGTTCCTCAACCTGCGCTTGCCGATGTGGCTGCGGCGGCTGGTGACCCGGCTGATCGCCATCGTGCCCGCCGCGATCGTCGCCGCGACGTATGGGGAGAGCGGCACCGCGCGGCTGCTGGTGCTGAGCCAGGTGGTGCTGTCGCTCCAGCTCCCCTTCGCGATGGTGCCGCTGGTCCAGTTCACCAGCAGCCGCCGGACGATGGGCGACCATGCCAATCGCGGCTGGCTGCTCGTCGCGGCCTCGGTGATTTGTGTGGTGGTGATCGGGTTGAACATTACCTTGCTGATCGGACTGTTGTAGGGCGTCGCGCATGACGACCCTTCCCACCCGCACAGTCGGCCCGTTCACCGTGTCCGCGATCGGACTCGGCTGCATGAACCTCAACCACGCCTATGGCACGCCGCCCTCGCCGGAGGACGGCGCGAAGCTGCTGCGCCGCGCGCTCGACCTGGGCATCACCCTGTTCGACACCGCCGCGCTCTACGGCATGGGCAAGAATGAGGAGCTGGTCGGGGCGACGCTGGGCGCGCACCGCAACGCTTTCACCCTCGCCAGCAAATGCGTGCTCGACGCGCTCGACGGCAAGCGCGTGCTCGACGGCACGCCAGAATCGATCACCCGCACAGTGGAAGGGTCGCTGCGCCGGTTGGGCACCGACCATATCGACCTGCTCTATCTCCACCGGCTCGATAAGCAGGTGCCGGTCGAGGAGTCGGTCGGCGCGCTCGTCCGCGCAAAGGAGGCGGGCAAGATTGGCGCGATAGGCCTCAGCGAAATGTCCGCCGCGACGATCCGCCGCGCCCATGCCGTGCATCCGATCGCGGCGGTGCAGACCGAATATTCGCCGATGGTGCGCAACCCGGAAATCGCGGTGCTCGACGCCTGCGCCGAACTGGACATCGCCTTCGTCGCCTTTTCGCCTGTCGGTCGCGGGCTGCTGGCCGGGGCGATTACCGACGACGACTATGACTCACAGGATCTGCGCCGCATGTTGCCGCGCTTCGTCGGCGACAACCTGCGCCACAATTTGATCGCGATCGGGCAGTTCAATGCGCTCGCGGGCGACATCGGCTGCACACCGGCGCAACTGGCGCTGGCCTGGGTGCTGGCAAAGGCGCCGCACATCATCGCGCTGCCGGGGACGCGCAGCATCGCCCATCTTGAGGAGGACGTCGCCGCGTGCCGCGTCACCCTGTCGGCGGAAACGGTGGCGCGTGTCGACGCGATCTTTGACAACGACGCGATCCGGGGGCCGCGCTACCCGGCGCCATTGCAAGCGCAGGTAGACACCGAAACCTTCCCCGACGAGGAACTGGGTTAGGTCACCGCGCCCCGCGCGCGGTAGCGCGGGTCGTTCCACGCGCCGCTGTCGAGCACGTCCGCCAATATGTCGGCGGCGCGCCAGACGTCATCGAAGCTGGTGTAGAGCGGGGTGAAGCCGAACCGCAGCAGATCGGGCGCGCGGAAATCGCCGATCACGCCGCGATCGATCAGCGCCGCCATCACCGGGAAGGCGTCGTCATGGGCAAAGCTGATATGGCTGCCACGGCGCGCGGCGTCGCGCGGACTGGCGAGCGTCAGGCTCGGGCAGCGCGCCTCGACCTCGGCGACGAACAGGTCGGCGAGCGCTTGCCCCTTGGCGAACAACGCGGCGCGATCGACCCCGTCGAACGTCGCGATCCCGGCCTCCAGCGCCGCCAGCCCCAGGATCGGCGGGGTGCCGCACAGCCAGCGCCGCATCGTCGCGCACGGAGCGTAATCGTCGCCAAAGGTGAACGGCGCGACATGGCCCATCCACCCGGTCAGCGGCGAGGTGAGCAGCGCCCGGTGCCGTTCGGCGACATAGAGGAACGCGGGCGCGCCCGGCCCGCCGTTCAGATACTTATAGCCGCAGCCGACCGCGAGATCGGCCCCCGCCCCGTCGAGATCGACCGGCACCGCGCCGGCGCTGTGACTCAAGTCCCACAGCATCAGCGCGCCCGCCCGATGCGCCGCCGCGGTCACCGTGGCCATGTCGAACATCTCGGCCGTCCGGTAATGGACGTGGGTCAGCATCACCACCGCGACGCTGTCATCGATCGCCTCAATGATGCGGTCGCGCGGGACCGCCCGCACGTCGACGTCGGCGCCGGCGGCGATGCCCTGCGCCATGTAGAGGTCGGTCGGGAAATTGCCCGGCTCGGTGAGGATCACGTGCCGCCCCGGCCGCGCCGCCAGCGCCGCCATCAGCAATTTGTACAGATTGATCGAGGTTGAATCGGCGACGACCACCTCATCCGCCCGGGCACCGATCAGCGGCGCAATTCCCGCCGCGACCCGCGCCGGCGCGTCGATCCAGCCGGCGTCGTTCCAGCTGCGGATCAGCCCCTCCCCCCATTCGCGCTCGACCGTCTGCGCCACCCGCGCCGGAGTCGCCGTTGGCAGCGCGCCGAGCGAATTGCCGTCGAGATAGATCACGCCCTCCGGCAACGTGAAACGATCGCGGACGCCGCGCAGCGGATCGACCGCGTCCATCGCCCGCGCCTCGTCGCGGGTCACCGCTCCCTCTCTCACAGCGCAGTCCTGACGCTGAGCAATTCGGGAAAGAATCCCTGTTCGAGCACCTTGGCGAGGTAACTGACGCCCGCGGTGCCGCCGGTGCCCATCTTGAACCCGATCACCCGCTCGACCGTCTTGAGATGGCCGAACCGCCACAGCTGGACGTGATATTCCAGGTCGACCAGCTTTTCCGCCAGCTCGTACAAGTCCCAATAGCGTTCCGGATCGGCATAGACCGCCGCCCACGCCGCCTCGACCGCCGGCGACGCCGCATAGGGCTGAGTCCAGTCGCGCGCCGTCGGCACGTCGAACCCGCGCCGCGCCAGCAGCCGGATCGTCTCGTCGTACAGGCTGGGCCGCTCCAGTTCCGCCCGCAGCGCCGCCGCGACCGCCGGCTCCCCGGCGTGGACATCGACCATCTCGGGCTTCTTGTTGCCGAGCAGGAATTCGATCGCGCGGTACTGGTCGGACTGGAAGCCGGAGGAGGTGCCCAGCTTGCCGCGCATCGCGGTGTAATCGGCCGGCGTCATCGTCGCGAGCACCTCCCACGACTGGATCATCTGCGCCTGGATGCGTGCGACCCGGCTCATCATCTTGAACGCCGGGGCCAGATTGTCGGCGATGACGCAGTCGCGCGCGGCGCGCAGCTCATGCAGGCTGAGCTTCAGCCAGATTTCCGATGCCTGGTGGATGCTGATGAACAGCAGTTCGTCGTGCGCGTCGGTCAGCGGCGATTGCAGGTCGAGCAGTTCGGGGAGGCGCAGGTAGCTGCGGTAGGTGATGGCGTTCGTCATGCAGCTTCCTAACCCGATCCCGCCAAGCTTGTCGAAGGCCTGTGCGATCTTCTACCGGGGTAGGATCAACCCAACCGGAGTGCCCGCATGAAGACCCGCGCCGCCGTCGCCTTCGAAGCCAGGAAACCGCTCGAGATCGTCGAGCTTGACCTGGAAGGGCCCAAAGCCGGCGAAGTGCTGGTCGAGATCATGGCGACCGGCATTTGCCATACCGACGCCTACACGCTCGACGGGCTGGACAGCGAGGGGATCTTTCCGTCGGTGCTGGGCCATGAAGGCGCCGGCATCGTGCGCGAGGTCGGCGCGGGGGTGAGCAGCGTGGCACCGGGCGACCACGTCATTCCGCTCTACACCCCCGAATGCCGCCAGTGTAAATCGTGCCTCAGCGGCAAGACCAACCTGTGCACCGCGATCCGCGCGACGCAGGGCAAGGGACTGATGCCCGACGGCACCACCCGGTTCAGCTACAAGGGGCAGCCGATCTTCCACTACATGGGCTGTTCGACCTTCTCGAACTTCACCGTGCTGCCGGAAATCGCGGTGGCGAAGATCCGCGAGGACGCGCCGTTCAAGACGAGCTGCTACATCGGCTGCGGCGTCACCACCGGCGTCGGCGCGGTGGTCAACACCGCCAAGGTGCAGGTCGGCGACACCGTGGTCGTGTTCGGGCTGGGCGGCATCGGGCTCAACGTCATCCAGGGTGCGCGACTGGCCGGCGCGGGCATGATCGTCGGCGTCGACATCAACCCCGACCGCGAGGAATGGGGCCGCCAGTTCGGCATGACCCACTTCCTCAACACCAAGGGCCTGTCGCGTGAGGACACGATCGCGAAGATCGTCGAACTGACCGACGGCGGCGCCGACTACACCTTCGACGCGACCGGCAATACCGAGGTGATGCGCACCGCGCTGGAGGCGTGCCATCGCGGCTGGGGCACCAGCATCATCATCGGGGTGGCGGAAGCGGGCAAGGAGATCGCCACCCGCCCGTTCCAGCTGGTCACCGGGCGCAACTGGCGCGGTACCGCGTTCGGCGGGGCCAAGGGGCGGACCGATGTACCAAAGATCGTCGACTGGTACATGGACGGCAAGATCGCGATCGACCCGATGATCACCCACGTCCTGTCGCTGGACGAGATCAACAAGGGCTTCGACCTGATGCACGCGGGCGAGAGCATCCGCAGCGTGGTGGTCTACTGATGGCGCGGCTCGCCCTGCTCGCGGCGCTGCTCGCCGCCACCGCCGTGCCCGTCGCGGCGCAGACCCCCGATGCCGACGTCGCGCGCATCCGCGCCAGCGCCGGGTTCAAGGCGGCGGTCGCCGGCCTCGATGCCGGTCACGATGCCTTCGTCGATGAGATCATCGAGCTGACCGAAATCCCGGCGCCGCCGTTCAAGGAAGAGGTGCGGGCCCGCGCGATGGCGGAGAAATTCCGCGCCGCCGGGCTGAAGGACGTGACGATCGACGCCGAGGGCAACGTGCTGGGCCTGCGCCCGGGCACCGATGCCAAGGCGAAGCTGGTCGCGATCGCCGCGCACCTCGACACGGTGTTTCCGGAAGGCACGCCGGTGAAGGTCAAGCGCGAGGGCACCCGCCTCGCCGCCCCCGGCGTGGGGGACGACACGCGCGGGCTGGCGGCGCTGCTCGCCTTCGTCCGTGCGATGGATGCGGGCAAGATCGCCACGCGCGCGCCGATCCTGTTCGTCGCCAACGTCGGCGAGGAAGGGCGCGGCGATCTGCGCGGGGTGCGCTACCTGTTCACCAAGGGGCCGATGAAGGACCGGATCGGCGCGTTCTTCTCGGTCGACGGCGGCGGCGCGTCGCATGTCACGACCGGCGGGGTGGGGTCGAAACGCTACCGCGTCACCTTCAAGGGGCCGGGCGGGCACAGCTATGGCGCGTTCGGCATCGTCAATCCGATGGCGGCGATGGCGGGAGCGG